>JAFGKN010000243.1 GCA_016928605.1 Planctomycetota bacterium
CAAGCAAGCCAGGGCTTCGCTCGCGCTTCTAACCAAGCGGAAAACGGGTCAACCAATGGGATTCGAACTTCCGCGTACGTCCCGCGACTCCTGCGCCGCATGAGTTGCAAGATGCTGCAGATCCAAGTCTTATCGCAAGCGGGAAGGGAGCACAAAACCGCTGTCAGAGCCGGAGTTACAGCCTCGCCGTCTCCATCCTGTGGAAAGCCGCAGAGAACATGCGGGACGCTTACAAAACTCTAATCTATGCACTCGTCTCCGCTGAGCGGATACATGCACCTGCACCCGCAGCGGAGTGCATCGCCGGTGAAAGGATACACGGATTTTAGCCCCCCTTCTCGTAGTATCCATACAATTCCTGGCCGATTCTCTCGGCCGCTTGGCGGATCAAGCGGCGCTCGATGACGGAATCCTTGTTGAAGGAAGAAACGTCGGCCATCGGATCATCCCTTCCCGACGGATCCGTGACCTCGAGTTTTCGGCTGTATGCCTTCTTCCCGCGGGGGACGTCGAAAACCTCGATTTCCAGAACCATCTTCGGCTGGTAGAGACCGATGGTTCCGGGATCGCGGAGTGTCAGATCCCGGATATCGCCCACGAGCACGAACTGGACTCCAAGATTACCGACCAGTTCCTTCCAGTCGTCGCCGGTCACCCGGTCCATTAAGATCCACTTCTCGTCGCTACGGATCGTCTCGAGCACGTCTTTTTCCGCCGCTCCTTCGACGAGTAGAGGATCGTCTGCTTCCTCGTAAGCCCAGCTTTTCAGGTCGGCGACGAGAGCCAGGCCCCTCTGGGACTCGGTGTACCAGAGCCGCTTGCGGGATTCGCGGAACGGGATCAGGAGGATTTCGCGGCCGTTGACTCCCTTCGGCTTGTTGAAGGCCGCGGGTTCGTAGTGGGCGCACCCGAGCGCGCTGAGAAGCCAGACCGCAGCTCCGAGAAGAATGCCGGTTCTCATGAGACTCCTTGAGAAAGATGGTAGTCGTTCACCAGCGACAGTTACTACTCTGCAAGGCTTCAGCGGCGGGCCGTCGCGGCTTCGCACCCGTGGCGCCGGTCTCTCCGACGGCGGAACTCCGTTCGCTCCGCTGGAGCAACGCAGAAGGGCGTTCACACAGATCCTGCCGACGCCCATTTCGCTCGACGCCGCTGATGCCTTATCGGAAGTGGGAAGCTGACGGACCAGTCTACCGGCCGGCCGAACGAGCGGCAACAGCGTTCCAGCGGCACGCCGAGCGGTCTGGTTCATCGTGCGGGACTCAGTTCAGTGCTCGGAGGAGGACGCCTTCCCCCGCCGCCGGCGAATCACTGCGGGCGGGCCGTTGCCTGCGCCTCCTCGTAGTTGACCAGGATCTTGTCGCCGACTTTCCTCAGCGTCACCGCATCGGCTTTCTTCCGCCGTTCATGCTGAATGTCGATCAGATTGACCGGCTGGCCGTAGAGGCTGAGACGCCGCTCCGCCTCCTCGTACTCCGCGCGCTCCGCCTCGGCGCGGTAGGCCGCGGATGAAAACACGACGTTTCCGGAGGCGACTGCGCGGCAGAGGATCTGGGACGTCGCGGGATCGGCACGAGGGTCGAGATGGAGAGTGAGCCGCTCGGCGGTATCGAGCTTCCAGGTCTCCGGAGGATCACCAGGAACCAGGAAAGTGGCGTCCACGACCTTGTCGAACTGGACGAGGACGAGCTGGTCCATGGCGCCGTGATCCTTTTGCTCCGACCGACCCGGATAATGGAAGACCCATATCTCGCGGGCGAGTATCTGATTCACTGCGCCAGCGGCTTCCAGAGCCTCTGGCGACCGGCCGGCATCCGGCTTGTAATGGACGAGCTTTTGAAGCCGTCCTTCCCTGGAGAAGACGCGGACTCTCCGCGCCGGATGCTCGTAGATCAGATCGTCGCCGACGAGCTTCAGCCCGTACTGCCGGTTTCTGAGCGTCACCTTGTCCCTGGCTCTCAGTGAGAGAAGCTCCACCGTCTCGGCGCCCGCACTCTCGTCGATCTCGAGCTCGAGCACGCTCGTCTCGAACTCCCACAGCAGGGGGGGCGACGGCTTGCCTGCGGGGCCGGATTCCCCTTCCCTCGACACGAGCGGCTGCAGGAGCTGCCCCTGAACGGATCCCCGGAGAGTCAGCAGATGGGTGGCGCGATCGTAGACCACCTCCCGCGCCGTGATGGGGCCGCGGAGATTCTCGTGTGCCAGCTCGATCCTCTGCGATTCGCGGCCGAAGAAGCGGAGTTCTGCCGTCTCTGCGTCCCAGGTCACCTCTTCTCCGCTCAGGACGAAACTCCGGCCTCGAACGACGAGAGGCGCGCCGTCACCGGCCGCGGCGTGCAGCTTCCTCACCTGCTGCTCGAATTGACCAAATGCTCCTTCCGCCGCCGTTTCCCGCCGTTTCTCGAAGAGGGTCACATCGGCGCGTCGCGCGAGGATCTGGAGCGTCGGTCGGTCCTCGCGGTCCTTGCTCGAAGAGTGAAGCCGTATGTCGACGCCGCTTTCCAGGCGGCACGTCCAGCTCTTCTGCTCGAATTGGATCTTCTCGGCCCGAACCTCGCCCCCGTCGAACTCGATCCTGGCCGATTCGTCCGCCGGTGTCACCATCCGGCCTCCGAGCAGCTCCACCTCGCTCTTCTCGGCATCGAGACGAAAGGCCGGCGCGAGGAGACGATACCGCGGCTCGTCGAGCGTCAGCAGCGACACCGGCTCCGCGGGACGGCCGCGCGCCGCCGCTCTCGCCAGCTTCTGCTCGGAGAACTCCAGCTCGAGGAAGTCGGCCTGGATTTCCGAGGATGCGGGGGGCACGGCGGCGCCCTGTCCAGAGGAAGCGGCGATGTCTTCCTTCTCGATGCGGGCGCGCACATGGCCCTCGAACCGGGAGAACCTCTCCCTGCGGAAGAGAAGGATCTTGTCAGCCTCGATCCAGCTGTGTCCGAGGGAGAGGCGGGGCGGCTCGCGTGGGGTACCCTCGAGAACCACCTGCTCCGCGCTCTCGCCGGTCTTATCTTGAACCGTCAGCATCCTGCCGGTGGCCTGGAATGCGAGCCGAGCGAGGGTTTCTTCCTCCGAGTCTGCTTCTCCCGCTGCGGGATCGAGCCGAGCCGTTTCGACGGTCACGTGCCGCGGTTCGCTGCTGCGGGCGATGAAGTGAGACAGTACCCGCTCCCCGGTGTTTCCCTCTTCCGTGAAGGTGACCTCGACCTCGTCCGCCCGCAGGCTCCAGTGTTCGACTCTCTTCAAAACGGCGCTCTCGAGCCATCCCTCGACCTCCTCGAGCCTCAGCAGGTTCTCGCGAGGCAGCCAGACCGCCCTTCGCGCCCCGAATTCTCGGTCCTTACCGCGGAGCGTCGGCTGACCGGATAGCACGACTTCGCTGCGGAACGTCAGAGGGTCCGCCCCCTGCCCCCCCGGTGTGTGAAACCACTCCAGGCGTTCGGCTTCGAGCAAGTACTGCTCCGCCTCGCGGACAAACCGGCCCATGACACGTCCCGCTTCTCGTGTGGCGAGGCCGTAGCTCGGATAGGGTCCCTGTCCATCGGCGTCCTCGATTTCGAGCTCGAGCTTCTGGCACTCGAAACGATGTCCTTGAGGCGCCGGGGGCGGTTTTCCGGCTAGAGCCTCCCCCCTGGCCTCGTAGAGGACCACATTCTCCTGAAACGTGACGCGGGTCTTCCGGCGCGGCTCGTCTCCTGGCCCATCCTCTTGCGATGCCCGCAGCGGCGGAGCGTCGAAATCGAGCTCCAGCGCGCCCTCGCAGGAAACGGCCACCCTTCTGCCCTGCTCGTCGGACGGCGCCGCCGCGAGTTCCTGACGGCCGCCGGGGGAGCCGGACCCACCGGATCCTCCCTTGCTGAAGAGCGACATGGCCTCAGGCGAGAGGTAGGTCTGGACCGGAGGAAGAAAGACGAGATTCTCGAATCCCCCCCGGCCGCTGAAGAAGCCCTTCAGCCCGGACGTGCTGCTCACTTGCAGGAAGGGCTCCCTCGAGATCGAGACCGGCTTCTGCGTCAGTATCTCGAACCGGCTTCTGTCCTCGTCGTCCTGCGAGAAGAGGAGCTCCTCGAAGAAGAACAGAGTCCCTTCGTTGGTGCTGCCCTTCCCGTTCCAGAGTTCAACGCTGAGCGGCTTCTTACCGCTGGCGAGCCCGTCACCGCGGCGATAGACGGCCCTCGAGAACTCCAGCACCAGCTCCTCGAGATCGCTCTCATCTTCGTCCGCCGCAGTTCCGTCGGCGCTCTTCGAGGGGTAGAAGGGAACTGCGATGAAACCATCCTTGAGCGAGATCTCCTCGAGCTCCTTGATCGCGTCCGTTCCGTGGAGCGACTCCTGGCTCAGCTCTGCCCGGATGAAGAACCGGCGCCGGCCCTCCTTCGGTTCCCAGAAGGGAAATTCGAGGATGTTCTTGCGCGTCGAGGGGCTGGGATCCGGAGGCAGCTCGACCGAGAGCGCAGGGTCGCCGGAGGTAAACCAGTTCGCGACCTCCCCGGTGGCGACCAGGAACACGGCGAGCATTCCGAAAAAGACGGCGAGGAAGAATCCGACGGCCTTCATCTGTATCTCTCCAGAATCTTTTCCCAATCCCCGCGGGCCTTCAGGATCAGCTCGGCCACCTCCCGGAAGGCGCCATGACCGCCTCGTTCGCGCGTGACGTACTCGGCGCACTCCTTCACTTCCTGCCGTGCGTTGGCCACGGCCACGGGAAACCCGACGAGGTGAAGGCACGGTATGTCCACCAGGTCATCTCCGACGAAGCAAGCCGCCTCCGGCGAGAAACCCTCCCGCTCGAAGAGATCGAGCAAGTACGATCTCTTGTCCTCGACGCCGATGGCGCAGAAGCGGACGCCGAGGCTGCGGGCGCGCACCTCGACCGGGGCCGACTCCCGGCTCGAGAGAAACCCCACCGGGATTCCGGCAGACTGGAGCAGGCGGACGCCCAGGCCGTCCAGCACCGAGAAATGCTTGAGCTCCTCGCCGCCATCGCTCAGGACGATCCGTCCGTCGGTGAGGACTCCGTCGACATCGGTGAACACGAGCTGGACGCTGGCTGGATCCATGGCGGGGCGGCTCTTCACTTCCGATGCAGCTCTTCCGTCGTCGTCTTGGGTCTGTCCCGCTTATCCTACACCGCCGTGGACACGAGCGCTCGAGAATCTGCTGCTCGTCGCTCGAATTCCAGCGGTGGTCTCGTCGCCTCCAGCTGCCGGGAAGTCGCAGGAGGAAGGCTCAGGAAGCGGCGAACACTCCCGTCCTTCGGGGTCGAGCAGCGCGCATGATACACCAGCCCGCATGCTCGCAGGCACCTTTTCGCGCGGGGGAGGGAGCGGGCCAGCGCAGGGGGCTGCGATCACCCCCCGCCGCGCGAGCGGCAGCCGCAGCGAATCGAATGCCCCAGAAACCAGCAGCGCCCGGAGGCGTTGGCCGCCGGGCGCTGCTGGGGGGATGCTGCTCGAATCGCGGGCTCGAAGAAGGCTCAGCCCTGGAGCAGCGCCTCGACGACGTGGGGATCCGCCAGCGTCGTCGTGTCGCCCAGGTCTTCGGTCTCTCCCGCCGCGATCTTGCGCAGGATCCTGCGCATGATTTTCCCGCTGCGGGTCTTGGGGAGGCCGTGCGCGAACTGGATCTTGTCGGGAGTGGCGATCGCGCCGATGTGCTTGCGAACGTGCTGGACGAGCTCCTTCAGGAGAGCGTCCGACGGTTCGTAGCCCGCCGCCAGGGTGACGAAGGCGTAGATCCCCTGCCCCTTGATCTCGTGGGGCATGCCGACCACGGCCGCCTCCGCCACCGACTCGTGCAGGACCAGGGCGCTCTCGACCTCGGCGGTTCCGATCCGGTGGCCGGAGACGTTGATCACGTCGTCGACGCGGCCGGTGATCCAGTAGTAGCCGTCCTCGTCCCGGCGGCACCCGTCTCCCGTGAAGTACCTGCCGGGGAACTGGACGAAGTAGGTCTTTCGGAACCGGTCATGGTCGCCGTAGACGGTCCGCATCATGGCGGGCCACGGCCGGTTGATGCAGAGATTGCCGCGCGCCGGACCCTCGAGCACCTTGCCATCGTCGTCGACCAGACAGGGATCGACGCCGAAGAAAGGCAAGGTGGCGGAGCCGGGCTTCGTCGGGATCGCACCCGGAAGCGGAGTGATGAGGATGCCGCCGGTCTCCGTCTGCCACCAGGTGTCGACGATCGGGCACCGCTCCTTGCCGACGTGGACGTTGTACCAGCGCCACGCCTCGGGATTGATCGGCTCGCCGACCGTTCCCAGAACGCGAAGGGAGGGCATGGCGAACTTGTCGGGCCATTCGGTGCCCTCGCGCATCAGGGCGCGGATCGCGGTGGGGGCGGTGTAGAAGATGTTGACGTTGTACTTCTCGACCACCTCCCAGAAGCGCCCGAAATCGGGATAGTTCGGCACTCCCTCGAACATGAGCGACGTGGCGCCGTTCGCGAGCGGCCCGTACACGATGTAGCTGTGGCCGGTGATCCAGCCGATGTCCGCCGTGCACCAGTAGACATCGCCGGGCTGGTAATCGAAGATCACCTCGTGGCTGAACGAGGTGAAGACCATGTATCCTCCGGTCGTGTGGAGCACACCCTTGGGCTGCCCTGTGCTGCCCGATGTGTAGAGGATGAAGAGCGGATCCTCTGCGTCCAGCGCTTCCGGCTCGCACGTGTCCGAGGCCTTCTCCATCGCCTCGTGCCACCAGATGTCGCGGCCGTCCTGCATGGGCACGTCAGCCTTGGTGTGCTTGACCACGATGACATTCTTCACGCAGTCGGCGCCCAAGATGGCGTCATCGCTCGTGGTCTTGAGAGGGATGCCCTTGGGACCGCGGAGCCCTTCGTTGGCAGTGATCAGAAGGCTGCACGTCGAGTCGAGGATGCGGCTGCGGAGCGATTCGGCGCTGAATCCGCCGAAGACCACGCTGTGGATGGCGCCGATGCGGGCGCAGGCGAGCAGCGAGATCGCCAGCTCGGGGATCATGGGGAGATAGATGGAGACCCTGTCGCCTTTCTTCACCCCG
>JAFGKN010000244.1 GCA_016928605.1 Planctomycetota bacterium
CCGCATCCGCAGCCGCATCCGCAGCCGCACCGGCAACGGCAGCCGCAGCCGCGATCCGCACCAGCAACGGCAGCCGCAGCCGCGATCCGCAGCCGCTCCCGAGCTTCCGCCTGCGCCGCGGCCTCGACACCGGGGCAGGGCCCAGCACGCACGGGGCGGGTCCCTCTCGCGGCGCTCCCGCGCGTTTACTGGGCACCCCCCGGGCGATACACTTGTCTCTATCCAGCAGTGTTGTCCCCGCCCCGGCGGAGATGGAGCCGGTCCGGAGCCGGAGAGGCCGCTCG
The DNA here is from genome assembly GCA_016928605.1 of Planctomycetota bacterium. GTDB lineage: Bacteria > Planctomycetota > UBA8108 > UBA8108 > UBA8108 > JAFGKN01. The sequence goes on from JAFGKN010000244.1 coordinate 285, forward strand.
CAGCCCTTCCCTCCCCCGTTTCCGACAGGAGATGCGCTTGAAGCCCGATCCTCGATCTCCTCCCCCGGAAGCCTTCCGCGGGCCGACCGCCGGCCCGAGCCTCGAGGCGCGGCTCGAGGAGGTCGAGCGCGATCTGGGCGACATCTTTCACCGGCTCGTCGAGGAGCGCCAGGCGGCCACTGGGCTCGGGGGCGCCATCGAGGAGACGACGCTGCAGATCCAGCTCAAGGTCGCCCCTCCCTCCGCTCCAGCGCCCAGCGGCGGTCAGCTCTACCGGAGGCTGAAGGAGGCGGCGGATCGCGCCGCCGACCGGTTCGCCGTCTTTCCCGCGGGGCACGTCTACTGTCACTGGTGCCGGTCCTTCACCTGCGCGCACTCGACGCCGCCGGAGTCGCGGAGCGTCTTCGCCGGCTACTCGGCGACAGGCCAGCCCACGTGGCGCGAGTTCGCATCGGTCATCCTCGAGCGGGGGGATCCCCGCATCGAGCACCTGTTTCACGACGATCCCGCGACGATACCGCTCTTCCAGGGGGGCGAGGAGATCGCCAGGGAGCAGCTCTCCGTCTACGGCAAGCGCTCGCCGATCTACCGCATCCTGGGGCAGGTGGTCGTCGGCTACATGCGCCCGCCGAAGTCGCACGGCTCGCCCGGCGCCCCCTTCGCCGTCACGCTCCAGGCGGTCGAGGCCGCGGGAGCCCACTGCCCGGCGCAGCTGAATGTCGTCGGACGCCTCGCCGATGGCACTCCAGCCTTCCAGGCTCTCGAGGAGCTCTTCGACCCCCGCCTCCTGGACGCCGTCCAGACGACGAGACGCCGCTTGCTGGAGATCTCGCTCTCGAAGGCTCCGAGACGCCGCCGCAGCCGGGAGAAAAGTAAGCAGGTGGAGGAGATCCTGCGGCGCATGGTCAAGAACTTCGACCGGGTTTTCCGCCAACAGAAGCGCAGGACGCAGCACTCCCGCGACCGGCACCTGAACCGCAGGAGGCCCGCCGCCGTGGCCTTCAGCGACGCGCTGCGGGCCCGGCGCCAGGCGATCTTCCGAGACGTCGAGGAACGGACCTGGGTGGTGCTCGGCCCCAAGAACCGCGTCCACGTCTTCAACGACGAGGCGACGCACATCACGAGCGTCGTCTACCCCGGGGAGACGGTCCGCCACCGGACGACGCGCGGCAAGTGGCTTGGAGCGACCGAGGAGCAGGCCGGCGAGTTTCTCGATGCGCTGAAGAACCGGGCGCGCGAGCCGGAGTAACGTCTCCGGGACACGACCGCGCCGCTCTCCGTCACTTCAGCATCTCCTCGAGCAAGGGCTCGATCGAGGCGCGGGAAACCTCGGCGCGATCGCCCCAGTTGTCCAGGTTGAACCAGTAGACCACGGAGCTTCCCTCGGCCGTGCGCAGAAGAGTGCCCGCGATGCCCTTGCCCGGGTGGGCGGCGCCGGCGTCATCGCGGATCGGCGCCCGGAAGGTGTACGTGACCTGGCTGAGGGTGGCTCCCTCGACAGCCTCCTCGCGCTGATCGATCAGCCGGAAGTCCTCGCGGGTCTCCTGGAGGATCTCCACGAGAGGGCCGATCTCCGCCAGGCGGCCCGGCTTCTGCTCGCTCGACTTCACCGAGATGCGGCGGATCGTGGCGCGGTCGCCGGGAAACGCCACTCCGCGGTAGTCGAGGAGGAGAAAGTCATCGAGGATCTGCGCGTGAAACAGCCGGAACTCGTCCTCCTGGAGGCGAAAGCCCGCGGCATCGGCGATGGCTCCGAGGATCTCCTCGTTGGAGAGATACTCGACGTGCGGATCGAGCACCAGGTGACAGCCAGCGAGGAGCAGCAGGGCCCCCAGGGCCGGCACCGCGGCAGCGCTCGAGAGGGCTGGAGATCTTCGCGCTGCCTTCATCTCGGCTCTCCTCCGTCCTGCGTGGAATCGCCGGCATCCGGGGGCGGTCCTGAAGACGAGAGGGGCTCTCCCTCGCCGCGGTCGATGAGCCTCTGGACGTTCCGCGTCTCCTGGAAGTCCTCCTCCGAGAGCCGCGCCTCCCGCAGGGCGACCTCCTGGCCGAGGAGCTCCGCGTTCCGCACGAGCCGCTTCACGTAGCCGAGCTCCTGGACTCCGAGGAACAGGTTTCTCATGCTCGTCGCGATCGACGGATCGTGGAGCATCATGCCCAGCGTGCCCTCGCCCTTGCGGAGGATGTCGAGGATCTCCTGAAGGGACCGAGAGCTTTCTCCCAGGCTCTCGATGAGGAGCGCGAAGTCCCTGCCGGCGTCCGGATCCGCGAGCAGCCTGCCCAGGATGCTCTGCTCCCTCCCGGAGCGCTCGATCGCCTCGTTCAGCGTCGCGGAAAGCCGGCCGATCTCCGCGGAGGTCTCGACCAGCCGGTCGTGGAGGCTGTGGTCGGCGAGCAGCTTGCCGATGGTCCCCTCGCCCTTCTCGGCTCTGCTGGCCAGGCTGTTGAGCTCCCGGATCAGGTCGGTGGCCTCCTCGAGGATCGAGGTGACGCTCTCGTCGTAGCTCTTCGAGAAGACCAGCTTGCCCAGGAG
>JAFGKN010000245.1 GCA_016928605.1 Planctomycetota bacterium
AGCTCGAGCAGCAGCCGCAGCTCGTCGCGGAGGTCGTCCAGCCGATCCTGGAGCCACCGCTGGTGGTACTTCCCCCGCTCGAGACTCACCTCGACGACCAGCACATCCGCCTCCGTCCCGCGCCCCACATCCCTCAGGCTGCGCGCGAGGTCGAGCGCTCCCTGGAGCGTCGCGACCGAGGCCGCCTGGACCTCGATCTCCTGCTCCGTCTCGAGGATGGCGAAGAAGAGCCGCGCGACCTGGAAGTCGAGCGCCTGCAGCGCCCGGCGGCCGAGCACTCTCTCCCGCTGCGTGTCGAGGCTGCCGGCGTGGGCCGCGAACCACGTCTCTCCCCAGTCCCAGACGTTGTAGGTCAGCGATGTGACCTGCGTGTAGGCCTCGCGGTCCTGCACGACGTAGACGGTTCCCAGCGGATCGCGGAAGGCCACCTCCTCGTCGAGGCGCAGGTACTGCCCGCTCGTGTGCAGCCGCGGGTAGAAGGCGGAGCGGATCTGGCCCTCCCGCGCTGCGGCGGCGGCGATGCGCGCCTCGAGGCGATCCGCCGTGGGATTCCTCCTCCTGGCCTCGCGCTGCGCGTCCTTCAGGCTCCAGGCGCAGGGAGGGAAGGGCTCGAGCGGACGGCCGATGCCATCTCCGCTCGGCGCTGGATCGGCGCGAGCGGCCTCTCGGCCCCCGGGATCGCCGCGCGGCGCATCACCGCGAAAAGCGCCGCCCCGCGCCGCATCTCCGCCGGCAGGATCGCCGCGGGCGAGATCGCCGGGCGGATCGAGCGAGCCCGCCGGCCGCCTCCCATCCGCCGCCGGCGCTCGTCCCTCGCTCGCCGCCGAGCAGCCGCCGGCGAGCGAGGCGGCGAGGATCGACGCCAGCGCGAGCGAGATCCGCGCGAGCGAGCCGCGCGCGGATGCGACCGCGGCGCCCCGCGTCTGGATTTCGAGCGAGCTGGAGCGCTCCAGCCTTCTTGCTCGCATCACACGCGGCTCGAGCCGGCCAGCACGCGGACCTTGAAGCCGAGCGACCGGCTGACGGCGATCATCTCCTGGAAGATGTCCCCGTAGGCGACCGCGATGTGATTGGACAGGTAGTGTGCCATCAGGGTCTCCTGGGAGCAGTGCAGGTCAGCCGCCATGAAGGGCCACTCCCGCGATGTGCCCTTCCACCACGCATCGCGCGTGGCCGGCGGCAGCTTGACCACCTCGCCGGTGCCGACGTCCATCCAGAGCTCTCCGCCCTTCAGGTACGCCCGCGCCCACGTCACGTCGCCGGGCAGGCTCTCGCCGGCGAACGTCCCGCCCGGCACGGGGAAGTACCCGCTCGGCTGCCGGTAGGAGTGGACGCCCTTCAGGCTGTTCAGATCGTGGTTGAACGCGTACGCGCTGCACGATCCGGAGTTGAGCAGCACCCAGAGGAAGCGCCGCCTGTGGACGGCGCCCCAGCGCACGTCGTGGAACATGACGGCCGGCGGCAGCTTCTTCGCCTTCAGGAGCCTCTTCATCAGCTCCATCGGGACGAGATTGCCCTGGTCGGCCTCGGTCGAGCAGATGATCGCCTGGCCGTTTGATTCCGGCCGGCAGACCGAGTTGAAGAGCCCCTCGCAGAAGTCCGAGGGCGGCAGGAGAGGCAGGAGACCGAGCTGGTACTGCCACCCGAAGCAGTCGGCCTTGAACTCCCGGATCAGGTCGAGCACCGCGCAGTAGACGCGGAGCTGCTCGCGGGTCGCGTCCGCGGTGAAGTCCTCGGCTCCCTCGACGCCCCAGTGGAACTTCACGCCCTTCTCCACGACGAACCGCAGCGCCCTTTCCACGCGGCTCGTGCTGATCCTCTTGACGCGGTCGACGAGCCACGCCTGGTCCACCTTGTGCTCCGTGAACCCCACGCGGTTGAGCAGCCGCGTTCCGAAGTAGCCGTTGATCATCCCCATCGACGTGTCGCCCAGCATGAGGGCGAGGATGCGCCGCTTCGCGATCTCGGCGACGACCCCGGAAGCGGTCTTGAGGGCCTGCGCCGTCATGGGAGCGCTGTAGTGGATCTCGTCCTCCCGGTACCGGATCCGGCCCGAGCTGCACCACTCATCGAGCCTTTCGAGGAAGACCCCGTCCCGCGTCCAGTCCTTCGCGTCGGTCCAGATCCGCGAGTGCCTGCGTCCCACGGTCTCGAGGCACGCGCTCGTGTTGAGAAGCGCGACGAGGCCGGGCCAAGTCCCGGAGAAGTTGCTCGCGAGGAGCAGAGGACCGTCCTTGCCGACGACGCCGTCCGTCGTGTGCGGCCCGTAGGTCCAGTGGACGAACACGCCGACCATCGGGTCGTCGATCGGTCCCAGCCGGGTGATCGCCTGGTCCGGCTTGGTGATGAACCCGTCGATGAGCCGAGGCTTGCGCCCGAGCTTCTTGAGCGCCGCCGAGAGGTTCCGTACGGTCGACTTCACCTGCGGGAGCGCCCACTCGTTGGGCATCGCGCGATAGTCGCCGGGTGTGAAGATGTAGACGTCTCTGGACACTTTGGACTCCTTCCCCGCCCGCGCCCTGCCGGACCGGCCGCGCGCCCGTGCGCCGGCTCCGGATCCGCCTGCGGACCGCGGGCAGCATGGTTTCGAGTTCCCCCCGGGATCAGCACGCGCCCCGCCGTTCGATCGTTCCCTCCGCTCTCTCCCCGCCTCCTCGGCCCGCGGCACCCACGCCGCGGAATGCCTCGGCGACCGAGAACACCGCAGACGCCTGCGGCGCTCACCGCAGGCGCTCGTCGCGGGCCGCTGCATCCCCATCCGGGAATGCCTTGGCCACTCGAGCGGCTTCGGCATAATATCTTCACCGAGCATCCTGTTGCAAGAGCAGTGGTATAGCGATGGAGGCAGCCTGAATCATGAGCGGAGTCTCGAGCTACCTGGCGATCGATCTCGGAGCCGAGAGCGGCCGCGCCATCCTGGGACGCCTGGAGGGCGGACGGCTCAAGACGGAGGAGGTGCACCGCTTCGCGAACGAGCCCGTCATGCTCCGCCGCACGCTCTGCTGGGACTTCCCTCGCATCTTCCGAGAGGTCGTCGATGGCATCCAGAAGGCGGCGGCCGCGGCCGGAGGGCATCTCTCGGGCATCGCGGTCGACAGCTGGGGCGTCGACTTCGGCCTGCTGGACGCCGCCGGAGACCTGCTCTCCCTGCCCGTCCACTACAGGGACGCGCGGACGCGCGGCGCGATGGAGGAGGTCTTCGCCCTCGTGCCCCGCGAGGAGATCTTCCAGATCACGGGCCTCCAGTTCCTCGAGCTGAACACGCTGGTCCAGCTCGCCGCCCTGCGCAGATCGAGCCCCCACCTGCTCGCCGCGGCCTCTCGCATCCTCCCCACCGCGGACCTCGTGGCCTACTTCCTCTGCGGCCGCGCCGCGAGCGAGCTGACGCTCGCCAGCACCACACAGCTTCTCGATGCGCGGGCCCGCTGCTGGTCGGAGCGGCTGATCCGGGCGATCGATCTCCGCCAGGAGATCTTCCCCGGGATCGTCCATCCGGGCACGGTGCTGGCTCCGCTCGACGAGGCGATCGCGCGGGGCGCAGGCCTCGATCGGCAGCCGCCGGTCATCGCCTGCGGCTGCCACGACACGGCATCCGCGGTCGCCGCGGTTCCCGCCGCCGCGCCGGGCTCCTGGGCCTACCTCTCGAGCGGCACCTGGTCTCTCATCGGAGTGGAGCTCCCCGAGCCCAACCTCGGCTCGGCGGCGCTGGAGCACGGATTCACCAACGAGGCGGGAGTGTTCGGCACCATCCGGTTCCTGAAGAACATCATCGGCCTGTGGATCGTGCAGGAATGCCGTCGCCAGTGGGCTCGCGAGGGCGAGGACCTCGACTACGCGCAGCTCGCCGAGCTCGCCGCTCAAGCGCCGCCTCAGCGCTCCGTGATCGACCCGGACGACCCCGACTTCTTCACGCCGGGCGACATGCCGGCGCGCATCCGAGAGAAGTGCCGCGAGCGCGGCCAGCCGATCCCCGCGACGAAGGGCGAGGTGATCCGCGTCACG
>JAFGKN010000246.1 GCA_016928605.1 Planctomycetota bacterium
CCGGGATGCCGCCGCGGCGGTCAGGGAGCGCGAGACGGCCGGCGGACTCAGCGGTCCGGCCTCCGGCGGCGGTCCCGTCCCGGGATGGCGGCTTCGCGCCCCCGCCGCGGCGACCGCCCGCGCTCGTGGGCGTGCGATCCGGCCGCGGCGGGCGGCAGTACGGCGGATGCGGACTTTCCGGTTGTTGGCGCGGCCGTTTCCAAGTACAGTCTCCCGTTTCTGACCGCCGCTCGCGGCGGCTCCTCTGGGAGTGCCGTTCTGCCCAAGCATCGTCTCTGCAGACGTTTCCGGCAGCGGAAGGGCCGGAGCGGCCGGGCGGCGGATGGCGCGGGAGGCGGCCCCGACGACGGCTCCAGACCGCGGCGATGGACTCAGCTCTATGGAGGCCCGCATGGCTTCGAGGTCACCCGATACGATCCGGAACATCGTGTTCTGTGGACATGGAACGAGCGGAAAGACCACGCTGATCGAGCATCTGCTCCACGCCGCAGGGGCGATCTCCCGGTGCGGGGCGATCGAGGACGGAAACACCGTCTGCGACTTCGACGAGCAGGAGAAGGAGCGCAAGCACGGCCTCGATCTCGCCTGCTGCCACTTCGTGAAGGACGGGGTGCAGGTCAACCTGCTCGACACTCCCGGCTACCGGGACTTCATCGGACAGTTCTTCTGCGCCGTCTCGGCGGCCGATTGCGCGGTCGTCGTCGTCGGCGCGGACGACGGCGTCCAGTCGACGACCCGCAAGCTGTGGGAGATCCTCGACGGGCTGAATCTGCCCCGCATGGTCGTGATCAACCGGCTCGACCGCGAGCACGCCGATCACGAGAGAGTGCTGGGACAGATCCGAGAGCAGCTCGGAAGCCGGTGCGTGCCGCTCGTCCTGCCGGACGGGTCGGGCGGTTCCCTCACCAGGGTCGATGCCCTGCTCGGCGGCGGATCCGGCGGGGATGCGGCCAGCGCGCTGCTCGAGGCCATCGTCGAGACGGACGAGGAGATGATGGAGCAGTATCTCGGCGGAGAGGAGATCCCGGCCGATCGTCTGGTCGATCAGTTCCGCAAGGCCGTCGTCGCATGCAGCATCTATCCCGTCCTCGCGACGAGCGCGGCGAAGTCGCTGGGAATCGCCGAGCTCCTCGATGCTCTTCTGAAGTACACGCCTCCGGCCAGCGAGCCGCTCGGGCGCGAGTGCTTCCCGCTCGAGACTCCCGACCAGACGCAGCCGATCACCACGGGAGTCGACGATCCGCTCCTCGCGAGGGTCATCAAGGTCGTCAGCGATCCCTACGTCGGAAAGCTCACGTACCTGCGGGTATTCTCCGGGTCGATCGCGACGGGCGGCACCTTCTTCAACAGCGCGAAGGGCAAGCCGGAGAAGGTGGGGAAGCTCGTGAGACTCCAGGGCAAGGAGCAGGAGCCGGTCGAATCGGCCGGAGCCGGCGACATCGCGGCGCTCGTCAAGGTCGAGGGGCTGAAGGCCTTCGACGTCGTCACTGCGGGCGAGAAGCTGGGCATGCGGGCTCCGCGCGTTCCCACTCCGATGTGCTCCTACGCGGTCACCCCGAAGACGAAGGCCGACGAGAAGAAGTTCGCCGAGTCGATCCAGAAGCTGCTGGAGGAGGATGTGACGCTCCGGGCAGAGCGGGATCGCCGCACGCACGAGCTGGTGGTCGCCGGCATGAGCCAGCTCCACCTGCAGATCGTCTGGAACCGCCTGAAGGGGCGCTACGGCGTGGAGGTGGAGACCAAGGAGCCGAAGGTCCCCTATCTCGAGACGATCACGGGCAAGGGCGACGATCAGTACCGCCACAAGAAGCAGACGGGCGGCGCCGGGGAGTTCGCCGAGGTCTGGCTGCGCGTGGAGCCGGTCGAGCGTGGAGCCGGCGTCGAGTTCGAGAACGCGGTGTTCGGGGGGCACATCAGCAACAGCTACGTCCAGTCGGCCGAGAAGGGGATCCGGGCCGTCATGGACCACGGCATCCTCGCGGGCTGTCAGATCGTGGACGTGAAGGTGACGGTCTACGACGGCAAGGAGCACCCCGTCGACTCGAAGGACATCGCCTTCCAGAAGGCGGGGCGCGAGGCCTTCAAGAAGGCCTTCCAGCAGGCCAAGCCGGTCCTCCTCGAGCCGATCGTCAGCCTCGAGGTCACGTTCCCCAGCGAGCACATGGGAGACATCCAGGCGGACCTCACACGCCGCCGCGGCCGCGTTCAGGGGATGGACAGCCTCGGCAGCTTCCAGGTGCTCAAGGCGCTGGTCCCGCTGGCGGAGATCGCTGATTACGCGAGCAGCCTCGGCTCCATCACGGCCGGCCAGGGCTCCTACGCGATCGAGCCGGCGCACTACGAGGTCGTTCCGCCCAACATCCAGCAGAAGGTGGTGGAGGCCTACCAGAAGAGCCTGAAGGAAGACTGAGAAGGTCTGGAGGTGCATCATGCGCGCTTGGGTCATGCTCGCCTGTCTCGTTCTCTTCTCGCCGGTATCCGCGGAGGAGGCAGACGCGCCGCCGCTCATCCGCGTCGGCATCATCGGCCTCGACACATCGCACGCCCCGGCATTCGCCAGGGCCTTCAACGACCCGCGCGGCGAGAAGGATCTCGAGGGCTTCCGCGTCGTCGCGGCCTATCCGAAGGGGAGCCCGGACATCCCCTCGAGCGTCTCCCGCGTCCCCCAGTACACCGAGGAGATGAAGGGGATGGGCGTCGAGATCGTGGACTCGATACCGGCCCTGCTCGAGAAGGTGGATGCGGTTCTCCTCGAGACGAACGACGGGCGCCCGCACCTCGAGCAGGCCATCCCGGTCATCGAGGCCGGCAAGCGCCTCTTCATCGACAAGCCCGTCGCCGGCACGCTCGCCGACGCGATCGCGATCTACGATCTCGCGGCGCGCCGCGGCGCGGTGGTCTTCTCGGCTTCCTCGCTGCGCTACACCGCGGGGGCCCAGGAGATCCGCGGCGGGAAGATCGGCAAGGTCCTCGGCGCGGACGTCTACAGCCCGGCCTCTCTCGAGAAGACGCATCCGGATCTCTTCTGGTACGGCATCCACGGCGTGGAGATCCTGTTCACCGTGATGGGCACCGGCTGCGAGACCGTGACGCGCGTGAGCAGCGCGGACACCGACGTGGTGGCCGGCCGCTGGAAGGACGGCCGCATCGGGACGTTCCGGGGGATCCGAGCCGGCAAGGGGGGCTATGGGGGCACTGCCTTCGGGGCGAAGGCGATCGAGCCGATCGGCGACTTCCCCGGCTACCGGCCGCTCGTCGTCGAGATCGCGAAGCTCTTCCGCACCGGCGTGCTGCCGGTCAGCCCGGAGGAGACGATCGAGATCTACGCCTTCATGGAGGCGGCCGACGAGAGCAAGCGGCGCGGCGGAGCGCCGGTCTCCGTCGAGGAGGTGCTCGCGAAGGCCCGCGAGGGCGCGAAGACGAGGCTCGCGGAGCTCGGCAAGTGATCAGGGCCGAGCGCTCGCTTCGCGGCCTGCGATGATGAGCGTCTGGCGGCCCGCGAGGGAGATCTCCGTACTCCCGTCATCTCCGAAGGGGCGCGGGACGACCGAGCCCGCGTCCGGATCGAGCGTCCAGCCGGTCCCCCGCAGGCGAAGCGCCGCCTCGCCGCGGTAGTCCGCCCGGCCCGTGTTGACGAGGACGAGGATCTTCCACCCGTCGCGCTCGAACCGGCCGGCGCAGATCCTGTCCGTGGGAGGCTCCAGGCGCACGGCTCGATCGAGAGCGCCGAGGCCCGCGGCGCCCTCGACGATGCGCCCGCCGCGCGCCGCGAAGCGCTCGGAGACGCTCGCCGCCTCCGCGGGAAGGCGAACGTCGCGCGGAAGGACGAGCGCGCGGGCGCGGCTGCCGCCGGCCTCGAGGCGGCCGTCGTCCGCGGCGCGCGCGC
>JAFGKN010000247.1 GCA_016928605.1 Planctomycetota bacterium
CCGGCGTGCCCGCGCTGCGGTGGGCGCGGGATGATCCTCGCGGCCGGCGTCGTCGAGACGACCTATCGCAGCGCCGATCTCATCGAGGCATCGGGAGGGCGGGCACTGCCTCGCTGGCTCGCGAGGTCGACCGAGGGCAGCCGGCTCTTCTGGGACTTCCTCAGCGAGCCGGCTCTCCATCGAGACGACGCCGCCAGGAAGAAGTCCGTCAACGCCGTGGCCGAGCACTTCGGGCCGGAGGTCGAGAAGCGCGTGGCGAGCGAGATCTTCTCCGAGTCAACCGCGACGGCGGGAGCGCCGGGGGAGCGGCGGCTCATCCGCATGAGCATCGAGATCATCTCCCTGCCGGCGATGGCCTTCGAGTGTCGGCTGCTCGATGCCGGTCCTGGCGCGCTAGGAGCGGAGATCTCCGTCTGGATGGTCGGAAGCGGCCGCAGGCTGCGCGCCTGCGGGGTCCCCCGCGTCTGGACCTGGAAGGCAGCCGGCTGGATCGCCGGCCTCGCCGCCTGTGGAGTCCCCCTCGGCATGGCCCTGGTGAAGGCTCTCGCGCTGTTCCTCTGAGCCGCGAGCTGCCCGCGGTCCGCCGCGCCCTGCGCCCTCCGCCGGGGCTCCTTCCGCGAGCCGCTGGGAGGTGGGCGGCCGCTGGAAGGGAGCTGGACTCGAGCTCTCCTTGCGTCCCCTGTGCGGCGGCTCTACCATGAGGCGGGCTTGTCTCCTCGCCTGGTCGGAACCACGGGATGAATAGGAGCCTTCGGAACTGGACTCGCTGGAGCTGCGCTCTCCTCGCGCTTCTCTGCGCCGGCGCATCGGCGGGCGGTGCGGAGGATGCGATGCTCCGGTTCTCCCCGGACGAGCATCTGCCGTCTCCCGCACTTCTCTTCGCCAGCTCCTCGAGCGTCGATGAGCTGCGCGCGCGGTGCGCCGGGACGCTCGCTGGAAGGCTGGCGGCGCATCCCGGATGCTGGAGGGCCCTGGAAGGGCTGCGCGCCCGCCTCGAGGAGGCCGCCCGAGATCTGTGGACGCCGGCCGGCGCGCGGCTCGCCGGCGTGCTGGGGCGGATCCTCGAGCGGGCCGGCGGCGGAGCGGCCGTCGCGGTCTACCGCGCGCCGCAACCGCATCTCGTGCACTGGATCCTGGCCGCCGATCTCTCGCGGGGCTCCCCGGAGGAGACGCGAGCTCTCGGCGAAGGGATCCCCGAGGCGCTGAAGGAGGAGATCGGAGAGGCCGCGGGCAGCGAGGCCGAGCCGCGCCAGGTGGGGGACCTCGCGGCTCTCGCCGTCGCCGCTGCGGGCCGAGAGCTGCTCATCGCCTGCATCGGAGGGCACTGCCTCGCCTCGACCTCCAGCGACCTGCTCGCCGATGCCGCCGCGGCGTGCCGGCGGGGATCTCGCCGCGACTCCATCGCGGGCGGCCGCCTGCGCGCGGAGCTGCAGGATCACCTGGCGATCGGGGGAGAATCGCTGCGCGCGGAGATCGACCTCCGCGAGCTGCAGGCGGCCTTGACCGCGTGGATGGGCGATGCGGCGGAGGAGAAGAGGGCGCAGTCACTCCTGCGCTTCACCGGGCTGAACGGTCTCTCCTCGATGGCCGTCGTCCTCGGGTTTCGCGGCGAGGAGGCCGAGCTCCGCATCCGCGTCGGCCTGCAGGCTGGCACCGGCGGTCTGCTCGAGGCGGTCCAGGCCGGGCTCCTCGGGCTGGAGGATCCGGAGGCCTTCGCGCCGCGAGTTCCCCGCGACGCTCTCGACATCGCTGCCGTCAGAGTCGCTCCGGGACGGATGCTGCGCCGGCTCGACGCTCACCTTCGGCAGACGGCGCCGGAGGTGGGCGGGGGTCTCGATCTCCTCTACCGCTGGCTCGAGGAGAGCACAGGAGTCTCGGTGGCGGACGATCTCTGGACGCTCGATGACATCACCGCGCTGCGCTACCGGAGGACGCCGGAGGGGGGGGCGCTCTTCCCCGACGCGCTGTGGCTCGCCCGCAGCGACGAGCTGGCGCCGTACTGGAATCTCGCCGTCAAGCTCGCGGCTCTCCTCGGCGCGGAACGCACGAGCATCGACGCCGGCGGCCGCGCGCTGGAGTACTTCGACGCGCCCGCAGGTCTCGCGTCCTCGCTCCTCGGCCCTCTCCTCCCCTGGAACAGCGCCGGCGCGGACGAGGAGTCCGGCTCCCGCCTGGGGACCTTCGCCGCTCGCTGGTCGATCGCCGCGTTTCTCTCCCTCGGGAGGATCGATGCCGACGGCGGCTGGACGCTTGTCTCGACGAGCCCGATGGCCCTGCGGCGTGCTGCAGCGCAGCTCGATGCCTCGCAGAGCCTCGCGGGCGACGCCGTGCGGCTCGATCGCTTGCGCGAGGTCTTCAGCGGCTCGACGGCCGCGGCGGCGACGTTCGGCGGCGGGTCGGCTCTCTGGTGGTACAACTCGATCCTGGGCGCAGGGGGCGCGGCGCCGACGCTGCTGCGGAGCTGCGGCATCGAGCCGGTCCACCTCCCCCCAGCGGAGATCTTCGCCGGCGGCAGAGCGGAGGCGTCCATCGAGCTGAGGATCGACCCGCGGGGCATCGATCTTCGATGTCGCCGGTTTCCGGCTCTCAGAAGCTGACGAGCCGCGAGTGCTGCAGGCAGCGCTGCAGCAACCGCTGGGCCCGCCCGACGAAGAGGGCCTTCGTCTCGGACGGGCAGCGGAGGTGGAGGAGGAAGCCCCTCCATCCGTCGGCCTTCGCGGTCTCGCCGAGAAAGCGGTAGAACGCGTAGAGGCTGGCGGACTGCCGGGCCGCCTCGAGCGCACCGTCGATGGCGGCGACGGCGAGCTCGCAGTTCTCGAGGCTCCGATCGACGAGATCGAGCTCCCCGAGGCCCTGCTGGCACGCCGCGAGGTCGAGGTAGAAGCCGGCGAGCTGCTCGGGCGTCGAGCAGGCGCCCTTGCGGATGAGGGCGTCGTAGATATCCGCCGCTCTCTCGCACTCCCCGAGATGGAGGAGCACCTTCGCCTCGCAGAACATCCGCAGGCGGATCACGCGCTCCACCTCGGGATACTCGTCGAAGACGCCGGCCGAGGCGAGGGGGACCCTCGTCTCGAGGAGGCTCGGCTCCAGGGTGACCGGGGTCTCCACCAGGGCGTTCTCGAAGCGGTAGATCTCCAGGAGAAACTTCTGGATCAGCGTCGGGATGTCGTCCTCGACCGCCTCTCCCATGCGAGCGGCGCGATCGAAATGATGCCAGGCATCCCGGAATTGCAGCTGGAGCGAGCGGATGTAACCGCAGAGGCCTTCGGCGAAGAAGTGCTCGCAGGACGCGAGCTCTCGATACGAGGCCTCGAGGTCAGCTTTTCCGTAAAGTGTCTCTTTCCAGCCGCCAGGCAGAGCCCGCGGATCGCTCATTCACCTTTTCTCCCCGGGCCCTTCCGCACCCCGGAGGCGGCGCAGCTACGAACCAGCCCGGCAAACGCGTTCTCGCCCTTCCTGAGGTCCTATTGAATCACAGGCACGAGCGGCGCGCCAACTTTTTTCGGGACGGGACCATCCGCGCTCGAGATCGCATCCTCGACGGCGAGGGCTCCGCCGGCGACCCGGGGCGGCGAACGGATGAGCTGACGAGGCCTCTGGGGATCAGATGGCGAGCAGGTCCTTCTGCCGCGGCCGCCTCGCCGTCACGTACTCCTCGCGCAGGAGGGCGAGAGCGCGGCCCAGCACGAAGACGCAGATGCCCAGGAGCGCCATGAGGGTGGTCACGGCGAGGACCAGGTAGACGACGCTGAAGCCGCTCTTGGAGAGGAAGAAGAACCACCGGTCGAAGCCGAGGCCTTCGGACTCCGCGAGGAACCGCCCGCCGGAGACCGCCTCGTTCCAGTAGTGCAGGAAGACGGTCAGCGTCTCGGCGATGGCCGAGTAGCCCATGTTGTAGACATGACCGTCGTGATAGTAGCCCGGCTGGAAGAGAGACGAGGGGACCTGGCACTCCAGGAAGCTGACGGAGACCCCCAGCGCCTGCAAGAGGCAGGAGAAGAGCGCCGCGACGATCGCCGCGCCTCTCGCCAGCGGGCCGGCCGTCTGCAGGAAGGCGAGAGGGAGGATCCAGAAACCGATGGCGGGGACGAGGAATCTCGGTCCCCAGCAGTGCCCTCCTTCCCAGTAGGAGTAGCTCGCGTAGAAGAGGAGGGGCACGCAGGGGACGAGCAGGAGGAAGACGCCCAGGGTGCGGGTCCTGCGGATGAAGTCGCTCGAGAGGAACAGGCCTACCAGGGCGGGCATGGCGAACAGGAAGAGGCCCTTGCCGGGGCTCAGGATCAGGCCGAAGAGCCCCCGAGGCAGCGGCTCGCCGAACCCGATCGGCGAGCGGGCTCCCTCGATGGCCGCCGGGTATCCGATCTCGAAAGGTGCGCCGAAGCGGACGTAGTTCCACAGGAGGTAGAGGCCGACCGCGCAGAGCGGCAGCGCGCAGTAGGCCGCGGCGGCGAGCAGCCTCTCCCGCAGCCTCCGTCCGAAGAGGGCGAGCACGGCAGCTGCCAGGAGCGGGAAGTAGATCGCCATGGTCAGGCGGTTCGCCGCGGTGAGGGCCAGCGGCAGCCCTGCGAGGAGGAACGCCATGGGCTGCGGCTCATCCCGCTGCTCCTTCCACTGGGCGGCGAGGAGGTAGACGGAGACGAGGAGCAGCAGCGTCGAGAGAGGCTCGCTGAAGAAGGTGGTCGCGTAATGCCAGTGAGGCGTCGCGACGGCGAAGACGATCGTGGTGAAGAGCGCGGGCAGCGGGGCGGCTCCCAGCTTCAAGAGGAGGAGAAAGAACACGACGACGCCGGCGGCCGAGATCGTCGTGTTGACGAGCGAGGTTGAGAACCAGGCGAGCGCCTCTTTCTTGGCCGGCGGATGGCCGAGGAGCTTGCTTCCCACACTGCCCGCCACGTATCCCGGAGATGCCGCGACCGACAGAAGCGGCCCGTAGGGGGCATGGAACCTGCCGTCGAGGCTCTTGCGCCCGAAGAAACCCTTGCCGGCGGGGATGCTGAGCTCTCCGTTCTCGGCCAGGCTCTCGGTCATGTAGAACGTCTCGTACTCGTCAACGGTGTGGAGGCGGCCGCTCGCGGTGAGGAGATAGAAGAGCTGGAAGCAGATGAAGAGCCAGGTCGAGCAATGGACGGTGAGCCAGCGGGGCAGAGTCTTCACCGGCCTCGGGCATTCGGGTGGATTCTGGGGGACGTGCGACATGACAGCTACCGAAGGATCGACCCTCCAGGAGATTCCCCTCTGGCCGCTCGAGATCTCGAGATGCGGCGCCGGCACGCCGTGGACCGGCGGAGACCGCGCCGCCCCTCGTCCCGCACACCGCCGCCGAACGGTTGCAGGTGCTTCCTCGTTCATCGGGCTGGAGGGCGCCCCCGCCTCAGGAAAAATCGGCCTTCCCGCGCGGGGTGGAGCATTACCGGCCACGCCCGCCGGGTTCTCTGGCATGGAGACGCGGTAGAGCGCGCCCGCGCCCGCTCAGCGGGGGCGGAAGTCCTCGCAGCGGGTCGCGTTCGGGCGCTCGGGGCGCGAGCAGTCGCGAGGGCTGTCGTACCGGCAGCGGTCGCAGAGGAACTGCCCGCTCTTCAGGTAGGTCGAG
>JAFGKN010000248.1 GCA_016928605.1 Planctomycetota bacterium
ATCCTCGACTTGGATCCCGCCCGAGGGGGCTCCGGCCCGGTGGCGACCCACCGCGCTCGGCCCCCCCCGGCCGCCGGATTCCTGCAGATGATCGTAGATGAGCCGCCTCCCCCGGTCCAGCAAAAACGGAGCTCCGGGCCGCACACATGACCCCGAGACGAACCCGAGGTTCCTCGGCCGCCGCGCCGCATGGGCTCCGGCCTCGCGCTCGCGCACGAGCCGAAGGGGCGTGCGCCGGGGGCTGAGCTGATCCCGGCAAGATGGCGCATGGCCGGCGGACGAGGGTATCCCATCACGGTCGCGGGGCTGATCCCGGCGAGATGACGGGCTTCCGGCGGACCAAGGCTCCTATCACGGCTCTGCCGTCACTCGCCTGTGGCCGCCTGCAGCGCCCGAGCGAGGATCGCTTCGAGGCCGAGCTGCCTCGCCCAGCGCTGGAGGTACTCCCCGTCGATGGCTCGCCCCTGGACTTTCAGTACGCCGAGCACATCACTCCACTAACGGCTAGACGCTTCACCACCCGCCTGATACCAGAGCAGCTTGTGAAGGATCGTGTCTTCCGGAGAGGCCACCCGGACGGGATGCTTCGCGACCCCGACGTGCTCGATGCGGCTGCGAGAGAAGCTCTCCCGCGAAAAGCCCGATGCCTCGGGAACAAACACGTCCACCTTGAACATCGTCTGCAGGTGGATGACATTGAAACACCGCCGGTCGCGGATCGCGCGCTCCATCGCTTCGGGATCCGCGAAGAACGCGGCGCCGATGAGCACGGCGAGCTGCGCGCCCTGCCCGGGCTCCAGGTCCGCCACGATGTCCGCATCCAGCGTTCCGCGGGGAAAACCGTGGATCGAGCTGGCCAGCGAGCCTCCCAGGTGAAAACGAACCCCTAGCCTCTCGAGAGCCGCCCCTACCTCCAGTGCGACGGCGAGAGGATCCACTTCCATGACTAATACCCCTCGCGCTCTGGATCCCACCCGTAGGCGGCGATCACGATCTCCCGGGGAAGCCACCTCGCGGCCAGGCGCTTCCGGATCTCGTCCTCCGTGGCATCGGGGTAGCGCGAACGAACGCCGGCCTCCGCGAGCTGTCTCAGGGTGCGGCTCATGGCCACCGCGATGTCGAGCTTCCGGCCGGGAGGCATCTCCCTGGCGAGCCGGATCAGACAGCGCTCGGCGTCGGGAGCGGTATCGGGCGACAAGGGGGGCATGGCATGAGTATACCAGGAGACCCTCATGGCGAGAGAATGGAACGGCCAGAGCGAGCGGGCGGTGGCCGCCGTACCGGTGGACAGCTGGGGCCCGAGCTGCGAGCGAGCCACCATCGCCTCGAGGCAAAGGCTCCGGAGAGGCTCGCCGACTCGGGGCTTGCCGCGTGCGCGCGCCGCGATGCGGCCGCGTCGTGGTCTCACTCCCCGGCGTCTTGCCGGACCTTCGCAGGCTCCGGCTGGAACGCGCGGCGCAGCTGCGCGCGGAGCTTCGCCAGAACGTCCGCATGCTTCGGGTCCTCCGCCAGGTTGCTGTACTCGCCGGAGTCCGCCTCGTGGTCGTAGAGCTCGACTCCCTGGCGGCCTTCGTCCCACTCGGTGCAGCGCCAGCGCTCGGTACGGACCGTGCGGCCCGCGACGCGGCCCCGGACGAGCTGGGTGAACGCGCCGTCCTTCCAGCGCTGCGCCGGGTCGTCGAGGAGCGGGCCGAAGCTCCGCCCCGGCAGGCCGGCCGGCGGCGGAAGTCCGCAGAGATCGGCGAGCGTGGGGTAGATGTCGACGAATTCCACGAGCCGCGAGCAGCCCTGCCCCTTCGCGCGCATCGCCGGCGCACGGACGATCAGGGGGCTCCGGGCGGTCAGCTCGAAGAGCG
Source organism: Planctomycetota bacterium (assembly GCA_016928605.1). Taxonomy (GTDB): domain Bacteria; phylum Planctomycetota; class UBA8108; order UBA8108; family UBA8108; genus JAFGKN01. The sequence continues at coordinate 1,857 of JAFGKN010000248.1, forward strand.
TGTTCTTGTTCCACCACCCGCGCTCGCCCAGGTGGTATCCGTGGTCGCTCAGGAGGACCACGATGGTGCTGCCTGCGAGACCGAAGTCCTCGAGCGCGCGGAGCACCTTCCCCACCTGCGCGTCGACGAACGTCGTGCACGCGTAGTAGGCCCGGAGGAACTCCCGCCGCTCACGATCCGAGAACTTGTCGAAGGCGGTCTTCCAGCCCCTGGGGGGGATGGCGAACGGCACATCGGCTGCGCGGTCCGGCGGATCGCGATGGAGCTTCAGCTCATCCAGAGGGTAGTGCTCGAAGTACCCCGCCGGGGCCACGAATGGATCATGGGGCTTGTGGAACCCCACGGCGAGGAAGAAGGGCTTCTGCGGCCGCTTCGAGAGAAACGCCACCGCTTCCCTGGCGATCTGTCCGTCGGGCTGATCCTCGTCCCCGCCCTCGGCGGCCATCCAGCGGCACCACGGCACCTCTCCGCCCGTGAGGTTGCGGCCTTCGCCGCGGCCGCCTCGCTCCGTTCCCTTCGGGTAGAGGGCGGCGTCCCAGGCCTTCGGGTCCTCCATGCTCTTCTCGCCGTGGTAGATCTTGCCGAGGCGCACGGTCTGGTAGCCGCTTTCCTTGAAGAGCTGGGGGAGCGTCACAACGTCCGGAAGACGGCTGCGAAACCAGGTCGTGTTGTCGAGCACTCCCGTCCTGTCGGGACGCAGCCCGGTGAGGAACGAGGCCCGGCTGGGGTTGCAGAACGCGGCCTGGACGTACGCCCGGTCGAAGCGCATCCCCGAGGCTGCGAGCCGGTCGATGTGGGGCGTCGTGACGTGGGAAGCGCCGTAGCAGCCGATCTCGACCCGCAGGTCGTCGATGGCGATGAAGAGGACGTTCGGGCGCGCCGGAGCCGCTGCGGCAGCGCGGCTGGGAAGCCCCGCGACCGCCAGGAGGATGATCGCCGTGGTGATTCCGGCGGCGATCGATCTGGATGACCGGGGCGCTCTGGACGGTTCGGATCGGTGACGCGGCATGGCCGGGGCTCCCTCTGGGCTCGGTTCCTGATGATGTCCGCAAGATGCTCCGCTGCACGATGCGCGACCTCGTCCGCAGCGCGACTCGCGGTCTGGTGCGTGACGTGGCCGCCGTGGACGCGCGGCCTTCGAGATGGTTCGAGGATGACTCATGGCGCTGCTGGATGCCGGGCTGCGGACTGGGCTCCGGATGGAGCTTCAGACTCCATTGTCGCCACGGCGGAGCCGCCGTCGAGGGCGGAGTCGCCCGGCGGGGTCGAGAGGACGCTCTTCGAAAAGAGGCGGATCCCCTCGCCCGGCGATTCCGCCGCTTGGCGAGCGCCCCGCTTCCGTCTACCCTTGAGCGGCGGAGTCTGTCGATGTACCGGCGTCTCCTGGAGGAGGAAACCATGCGCAAAACCCTGTTTGGGACGACGATTCTCGCGAGCGCGCTTGCCGCGGCCGGCCTCGACGCCCTCGCGGCGTCGGAGGCGGGAATCCGGTGGCGCGATGCGCTCGAGCTCGGCATCGAGGGCAGGGGCTGGAGCGACACCGAATCGCCCTATGACCGTCTCCCCGCGCGCGCGAAGGATGTCGTGCGCCCGCCCGTCTGGAGCCTGAGCCTTGACTCGGCGGGGATGTGCGTCCGCTTCATCACGGACGCGACGTCGATCCACGCGCGCTGGACGCTTCGATCCAAGAGCCTCGCGATGCCCCACATGCCCGCGACCGGCGTGAGCGGCCTCGACCTCTACTTCAAGGGCACGGACGGGCGATGGCGATGGCTCGCCGTGGGACGGCCCACGGCGTTCCCGACGAACGAGGCCCGGCTGGCGGCGGATCTCCCTCCGGGCAAGCGGGAGTACCTGCTGTACCTGCCACTCTACAACGGCGTGACGTCGGTGGAGATCGGCGTTCCCGAAGCGGCGACGATCGAGAAGGCGCCGCCTCGGGGGCCCGGCGAACGGAAGCCCATCGTCTTCTACGGGACCTCCATCACGCAGGGCGGATGCGCGTCTCGGACCGGCATGGTCCACACCGCGATCCTCGGGCGGTGGCTCGAGCACCCCGTGATCAACCTCGGGTTCTCGGGAAACGGCCGCATGGAGCC
>JAFGKN010000249.1 GCA_016928605.1 Planctomycetota bacterium
AACGAGTTCACCGCCGGCATCCCCGAGTATCGCCGCAAGCTCGAGGTCCAGTTCAACGAGGCCATCGCCTGGCTGGACGAGCACGGAATCGAGGTCTCCGCCAGCCGCGTGTTCGACCTGCTCCAGCCGAAGACAGCGGTCGATGTCCTCGCCGCGCTGCTCCGCACCCTGGTGGCGACCTTCTCGAACGTCCTTCTCGTCCTCGTGATCATGCTCTTCATGCTGTTCGAGGCCGACCATCTCCGGAAGAAGCTGGAGGCCGGCCTGGGAGCGCACGTCAATCTCTCGCGCCTCGACGAGGCCATCCGCGACGTGCAGCGATTCCTCGGCATCAAGACCCTGACGAGCGCTGCGACGGGGATCTGCACCTACGGCTTGCTGGTCACCGTGGGCGTCCAGTTCTCGCTCCTCTGGAGCCTCCTCATCTTCCTCTTCAATTACATCCCCGTCATCGGCTCCACGGCCGCCGCCCTGCCCCCGATCATCCTGAGCCTGATCGACCAGCGGCTCGGCGCGGCCGTCGGCCTCACCGTCGGGTATCTCGTGATCAACATCGGCATCAGCAACTTCATCGAGCCCTGGATCATGGGGCACAGCCTCGGCCTCTCGCCGCTCGTCGTGTTCCTATCGCTCGTCTTCTGGAGCTGGATCTGGGGACCGCTCGGCATGCTCCTGGCCGTGCCCGTCACGATGATCATCAAGATCGCGCTCTATCAGACGGATGATCTGCGCTGGGTGGCCATCGCGATGGGCGGCAGGATCAGGAAGCCGCCGGCGCCGGGGTGACGCCGGGCCGGTGAGCGGCGCCGTGAATTGCCCCGGGCTTCTTCACTCCGGCGCCTTGTCCCCCCCGCGAGCGCCCGCGGCGGCGGTGTACCAGAGGAGCGCGGCCGTCGCCAGCACCGCGAGCGCCATCAGGATCCACACCATGGTCTGGCCTCCCTGCGTCGGACGCGGCCTCGCGCCCGCCAGGGCCTCGAGCGGGCCGGCGGTGGCCTTCGGCAGCTTCCGCGCATCGAGGGACTCGAGGGTCGCCCGCGCCTCGTAGCGCGCCGCGGCGGCTTCTGGGTTCCCCGCGTACAGCGTGAAGCTCGTCCCCCCCGCGGGCTCGAACACCAGGTGAACGGGATGCAGGACCGCATCGACGCCGCCGATGTCGAGAGGAGGACTGTCGGCGTTCGCGACCTCGATCTTGGCGTAACGGTAGGGCGCCGGGAAGCGGAGCTCGAGGGACTCTCTCCCGCTCGCATCGCGCAACACCGTCGCCGCGCCGACGAAGGACCAGCTCGTCTCCACGACCCGCTCCTCGCCCAGCTCATCGGTCTCGAAGCGGATCCGCTCGACGTGCTCGAGGCTGTTGCGGCCCCATATGCGGCACTCCCGCCGGAAGACGCGCTGGGGATCGCTCGCGAGCGAGAGCGAGAGACGCACGATGGGGAGATGGCGCAGGCCGAAGTCCACGAGGGCGGTGCTCGTCCGGGTCTCCGGGTCGTGGGTGTAGCTCTCGAGCACCGCGCGGCGCGTCGTCTCCTCCGGCTGCTCCACCACGACGTGCCGGCAGGTCACGGCCTCGATCCGCGGCGGCTCCGGCTCGTCGGGCATCTTCTCGACCCACACGCGCAGGTAGCGGTAGGTGTTCTCGCCGATGTCGAGAGTCTCGAACCGCCCTCCGCGCTCTCTGGCCACCGCGAAGATCCACCCCTCTTTGAGGATCTCCGACCACCTTTCCTGGTCGGGGCTGCCTTCGATGCGCACCCTGCGCCGGAAGTTGTCGCCCTCGGTCTTCACCGCGACGCGGTTCTTGGCCAGGCTCGTCTGGAAGTCGATGGTGAGCCGGCTCGTGCCGGCATCCGGCTGGTCGCGGTTCAGCTCCTTGCCGGCGATCTCCCGCTCCTCGCGGCGCTCCCTCTCGCGGACCACAGCGCACGGCACCTCGACGCCGCGGGCATCGCTGAGTCGCAGGTCGGTGAGGTCCGGCTTGTCGCAGGCGTCGAAGATCTCGGGAGTCAACGGGAGTGAGACGAAGCTCCGTCTGGGCGCCGTCACCTGCGCTCGCCAGCTCCAGGCATCGAAGTCGACTTCCGCAGCGAGGCCTTCGCCGAGGAAGAGCAGTCCGAGGATCAGCGCGGCTCCCCCCGGCGTCGAGCGCCGCGGCGGAGTCGGACATGCCGGGGGCGGACATCCAGTCTCACGAGGAATACGCATCATCGCCTTCGATCTCCGCTTTCTTCTTCCTCTCGTGCCGAGCGTACACGTAGGAGCTGCCCATGAGGAGCGTTCCGAGCACCGCAAACGAAACGACCCGCCAGATCTGCTCCACCTGAGAAGCATCCACGAAGAAGACCTTGGCGATGGTCACCACCAGGAGGCCGAGCGCGAACCACCGCCAGGCGGCCCGCGCCCGCCACACGCCGAGCGAGAGGACCACGAACGCGTAGAGCGTCCACGCCACGGAGACGAGGGCGGTGCGGATCCACTCGCGGCTCTCGCTCCACTCCCTGAGGCCGAGGACGCCGAAAATCTCGAAGCTCAGGAGGAGCACGGCGAGGACGTGGGCGTAAATCTCGAGACAAACCCTCGCTCTCGGCGCCCTGGGGGCCAGCGCGCGCGCGACCGCGAAGATGCCCGCGGGAAACAGCACGCCCGCCGCGAACTGCAGGTTGAGAAAGAGCAGCGCGTCGGACCGGTGGAGCCTTGCGAGGACCACGAGATAGCCCAGGCCCATCACGGCGTAGTGCACCGCGGCGAGGATCCAGAGCTCCCTGACGCGCCGTGCTCGCCAGATGTAGAGGGCGGGGAAGAGGGCCCAGAGACCGAGGAGCGCCGCCGCCTCCAGGTCCCTCAGCAGCGCTCGATCCGCCCCCGGGACCAGCCGCTCGCCCCAGAACCAGGCCGCCACCTCGCCGGAGAGGAGGACGAGGAGAATAGCGATTCCCACGACCTGGATCCCTCTTCCGATGCGGTGCTGGAGCGTCCTGGGGGGAAAGAGGGCGACCGCGCGCTGTCCCGCGAGGAGCCACGCCGCGGCCGCCGCGAGCCAGGCCGCGAAGATGCCGTTCAGGGCGAAGTGAAAGGTCCCCGTGTGCCAGACATCCTGGGCGATGCCCGCCCAGGGAGCGGCCACGAGCGCCGCGCAGGCCGCAGCCTGAAGCAGGACCCTGCGCGAGCGACAGCCCGCATCGGCGAGCACCACGGCGGCGAGCGACCAGGCGATGAGAGCGCCCTCGGCCCGGAGGACCGCGGGGATGACGAAGGCGAGCGAGCCGGCCGCGAGGAGGAGCAGAAGCTCCTCGAGCACGCGAGAAAGAGCGCGGCGCGCCCGGAGGGCCCAGAAGAGGCCCACGTTCCACAGGCCGAGACCGGTGAGGACGAAGCCGAGGGCGATGCGGTGCTCTCCCGCGAGGGACTCCCAGAGGTAGTAGAGCGCGAAGATCTCCGCCGCGGCGGCGCTGACGGCATCCGTGATGCCCGCGGGTCGCCGGAGCCGCGCGCCCCGCCCCAGCGCCGCGACGCAGAAGAACGCCGCCACACCTGCGGCTCCGGCGACGGCGACAGCCACCCGGTCGTCTCCGAAGAATCGCGCGTGCCATCCGCCGTAGTAGATGGCGGTCAGGGCCAGGCCGATGGGCGTCGTCTCCGGCCAGTCCCGGAGGAGCCGCACGGTGCCGCCGGCGAGGGCGAGGATCGCGAGGTAGGCGAAGAGCACCTCCGCCTGGTCCTGGCCCGTCGAGAGGAGGAACGGGCAGGCGTACGCGCAGACGAGGCCGAGGACCGCCAGGATCCTCCCCCGGCGCAGCACGGCGAGCGCCATGGCGAACGCCGCGTACCAGACCATCAGGCCGAAGGTCGGAAGCTGGCCGCTGAACCCGTAGAACTTGTAGGCGAGGAAGGTGGTGAGAAAGAGCCCGCCGACGCCCGTGGCGCTCACGGCCTGGGCGAGCAGGTCGTGCAAGCGGCGGAGGCGCAGCTCTCCGAGGAGAAGGAAAGCGAGCCCGGCGCCGAGGCCGACGCCGACGCGTCCCGCCGGACCGATGAGGTTCCTGTCGTAGAGGAACTTCAGGAGGAACGCCAGGGCGACGAGGACGACGATGGCGCCGATCCAGCTGAGCCACCGGATTCCGAGGCGGTGCTCGATGGTCTCCCAGGTCTCCTGGAAGCTGGCGCGCTCCGCGCGTCGCAGCGGAGGAGGACGGAGAGCAGGCGCGGTCGGCGTGGGGGATGCGATCGGCGGAGACAGCGCCGGAACGGGAAGCGGACTGGGAGCGGGCGCGGTTCTCGGAGAAGGCTCGGAGGAGGCGGGGGCGGACGCGGGGGCCGTCGGTCGCGCGGGGAGGGGAGACGGAACAGGCCTGCGAGGGGAAGCGGGTGCGGTCGGCGGCGGCTCGCCCGAGAGCTCCGCGATCCGCGCCTCGAGCGCTCGGACCTTCTTCCGCAGGCCGATGGCCATCCTGAGCGCGACGCCCCCCGAGACCATGAGGGTGACTGACGCAACGAGAATCAGGAAGCCCAGGAAGATCCAGAAGGCTTCGTCCATGGAACCTCACTCGCCCGGCAACGACGCAGACTACCCGCGGGCAGGGCAACAAGTCAAGCGATAAGCCGATCCCAGGATCGATCCATCCTTCGCGCGGACCGGCAGCGGCCTGCGCGGCGAGCGGAGCCGGAGGCGCGGCGGCCTCGCGCGCTCGTGGAGCTGCCGGGCGGCCGAGGCCGCCGGCCCGGATCGACGTCCCGGAAGCCTCTCACCGGTACCGGACGGGCACGTACGGCGGGAGCTTCCTGTCGACGAACGAGACTCTCAGGCGCGCGAAGCGAGGGAGCCCTCGCTCGAGGGTGACGTCGGCCCAATCATCGCCGATGAGCGGAGCGGCGTACGCGATGAAGTCGTCGGTGACATCGATGCCCGAGGGCGCGATCCAGCCCGGCGGAAGCTGCCGGACCGTGTTGGCGACCTTCTCGAGGGGCACCTTGTCGTAG
>JAFGKN010000250.1 GCA_016928605.1 Planctomycetota bacterium
CACCAGGGCAGGAACGAGGCGTTCTCGACGGGGTCCCACGCCCAGTAGCCGCCCCAGCCGAGCTGGCGGTAGGCCCAGAGCCCGCCGAGGATGATCCCGCTCGTGAGGAAGATCCAGGCGACCATCGTCCACCGCCGCACCACGGCGAGCCAGTAGCCGCCGAGCTCGCCGGTGATGAGCGCCGCCAGGGCCAGGGCGAAGGGGACCGAGAACGCGACCAGGCCGATGTAGAGGCACGGCGGGTGGAGCACGAACCAGCAGTTGACGAGCTGGGGATTCAGCCCGTGCCCGTCGAGGAGGTTGCCGCTGGAGTCCATGGGGATGCGGGACCTCTCGGAGGCCACGAGCCGCTGCTCGATCCCCATCTCCGAGAACGCGTCCTGCTGGATGGCGAGCGCGATGAAGAAGCCGAGGACGGTGCACAGAACGAGGTAGACGTACGGCTCCATGCGCCGGCCGGACGCGTTGCGCGCGCTCCAGCGGTACTGGAGAGCGACCGCGGCCGCCATGCCCGCCTGGACCAGCGTCCAGAAGACCAGGGACCCGTCGAGGCCGGCCCAGAGGCCGGCGAGCTTGAATCCCGTGATGAGCGCCCGCTCCGAGTAGCTGTAGATGTAGTGATTGTTGTAGAAGCCGGCGAGGAATCCGTGGACCAGGGTGATCGAGGCGCCGAGGAGCAATACGAAGATCGCATAGAAGCCCGAGCGGGCGGAGAGGAGAAACCGCCGGTCGCGCGTCGCGAGCCCGAGGAGGCACAGGACAAGGACCGCGCCGGCGAGCACCGCGGCCGCCCAGAGGAGCAGATGTCCGAACCGGAGGATCTCCATGAGGTTCCTGTGTGAGTTGCGCGCGGAGCCCTGCCTGAGAACGAGAGGTCCGCGGCGGAGGCCGGCGCAGCGGCCCCTCGTCCCGGCTCTCCGGGTGCGGAGCGCCCCCGGCAGGGCTCCTTGTCAGCGGTTCGGCCGGAGCCGGCGCTCCCCCCGGGAGAAGCGCGCCGGACCCGGCCGGAAAGACCTCTTCGCGCCGGGCTCGCCGGCACGGATCGCCGCCTCCCGGGGCGCGTCAGTACCTGGCTGCGGAGCCGAGCGCTCGCGCATCGGAACCGGCCCGGCTCTCCTCCTCCAGATCGTCGGCGGCCCTGTAACGCGACGGGCACTTCGTGGCGATCAGGAACGCCTGGAACACCCGCGAGCCGGCGTCGTAGGTGCCCCGGAGCATCACCGGCTTCTGCTCGTCGAAATTCTCCGGCGGAGCGAGATCGCTCACGACGTGGATCGGCAGGTCCGCCGATGCTTCCCGAGCCACCGTGAATCGCAGTGGATACCGGCTCTCGATCCGGACCACGATCACGTCATCGAGCTGGAGATTGCCGCCCTTGTAAGGGGAGTCGTCGCGGACGAGATCCTCGAACGTGTAGACCGGCATGTGGGTGGCCCAGAGGCCCACTCCCACGATGACCCCTACGGCCGTCAGGAACACGAGCGCGACGATCAAGAGCTTCATCCTGTGCGATGCTCCGGGCCTCTGCAGCTCGGGAGTCACGAGCTGGTCAGAGTATACGTAGCCCCGGGAGAGATCGCAACTCGGGCGCGCCGACGCCGCCCCGGCTCGCCGTCCCGCCGCCGCGGCCGCCCGACGGATGCAGCAGGGCTCTTGCATCCGATCGTCCCGAGAGTACCCTCGTCCTCCTCTCTCCCGTCGCCCGCCGAGGACGCGGATCGGAACCCGAGCCCCATCGCCATGATCTCTAGCGCCTTCGACCTGATCGTGTTCGACCTCGACGGCACCCTCGCCGACTCGCTGCGCGACCTGACCGAGAGCATCAACGCCGCGCTCGCCCGGCTCGGCCTCGGCCCTCTGCACGTGGAGCAGGTCCGCCTCCACGTCGGCGACGGGGTTCGGCGGCTCGTCGAGCGCAGCCTCGGAGACTCGGGCGATGCGGCGCTCCAGGAGAAAGCCCAGGAGCTGTTCCTGGCGCACTACCGCCGCCACTGCACGGAGCACACGCGCCTCTATCCCGGAGTCCGAGGGGCTCTCGAGAGCCTCCCGCGCGTGAAGAAGGCCGTGCTCACGAACAAGCCCGAGGCGATGACCCGCGAGATCCTGGCCGCCCTGGGGATCGAGGCGCACTTCCGCCACCTGGTCGGGGGGGATGGCCCGTTTCCCCGCAAACCCGATGCGGCGGGCCTTCGCCACCTGATGCGGGAGGCCGGGGTGCCCCCGGAGCGGACCCTGATGGTCGGCGACGGCGCTGTGGATGTCCTGACCGCGCGCGCGGCCGGAGTCCGCTCTGCGGGAGTGACGTACGGATTCCGTCCCGACCAGTTCCGCGAGCACCCTCCAGACCACGTGCTGTCCTCGCTGCTGGATCTCGTCGAGACATGACCGCCCCCGCGAGCGGCTCGGGCGGGCACCCGCGGCCTGACGGGCCGCAGGGCTCTCAGAGCGGCGCGCGCGGGAATCAGCGGCCGGACAGGTCGCCGGGCCTGCGCAATGGCCCGATCCCGGCCCGCTGCATCCCCGCTGGAGAGCGCGCTGCCCGTGGAGCGATAGCGGCTGTCTAGGCTGTTGACCCGAAGGGCGTGCCTCGTATAATGGAGGTCTTCTATCTCTTTTCTCCACTTTACTTTGAATGGTCTTCACCGAAACGCCCGTCGCCTGCCATCCAGCGCCGCCGAGGGGCGGAGTCGGTACGCTTTGGAGTGACGACGTTGACTGGCGCAGAAGACAGGTTCAAGAGGGGCGATCAAGCGGCGAGGAAGGGCAACTACGAATACGCGGTCGAGCTCTACCTCCAGGGCCTCACCATCAATCCCAAGGCCGCGGAGGAGCGGGGCCGCCTCCACGAGTACGAGGCCCGCTCCATCGAGTCCATGGGAGGCAATCCCCAGGGGAGCATGGCCACCAAGATCAAGTCCATGGGCATGCAGGCCAAGCTCAAGAAGCTCACGATGCAGAAGAAGTGGGATGAGGCTCTGATCGAGATCGAGAAGGTGCTTCGCTTCCAGCCGAGGAACTCCTCGCTCCTCCTGCAGCTCGCCGCGATCCTGGAGCACATGGAGTACTTCGACTCCGCCAAGGTGACCCTCGAGGAAGTCAACGCGCACGACGGCCGCAACATGGAGGCGCTGAGGAGGCTGGGGCGCCTCTGGGCGGATGACGACCCGGAGAAGGCCGTCGGGTACTGGGAAAAGCTCCGCATGATCAAGCCCGACGACAAGGAGGCGAGCAAGAGCATCCGAGACCTCTCGGCTGCCACCATGGTGAAGCGCACCGAGGAGCGCAAGAGCGAGTCGGGCGACGAGTCTTTCCAGGCCCTGCTCAAGGACGAGGACCAGTCGGCGGAGCTCGAGCAGAAGGGCAAGGTGCTCCGCACGTCGGAGGACCGGAAGGCGGCGATCAGGTTCAAGCTCGACGAGATCAAGAACGAGCCGACCAACTCCCGCCTCTGGCGCGAGCTGGGGACTCTCTACCAGGAGCAGAAGGAGTGGAAGCACGCCCTGGCCGCCTTCAAGAAGGCGCTCGAGGTCAACCCGCACGACCTCTTCGCTTACGACAAGATCGGCGCCCTCAAGGAGCAGCAGGCCGATGAGCGGCTCGAGGAGGCCCGCAAGAAGGTCGAGAGCGCCGAGAAGGACGGCGGCGCGCCGGAGAATCTCGTCGAGGAGCTCAAGAAGCTCGAGGAGCAGGTCCTCGAGTTCAAGATCAAGGAGTACGACCGCAGGGTGCGGGCCCACCCCACCGACTACGAGCTGAAGCTGCGCTACGGCCGCCTGCTGCTGGAGGGCGAGCGTTTCGATCCGGCGATCCAGCAGTTCCAGAAGGCGGTCAAGGATCCCAAGTTCAAGGTGGCCTCTCTCAACTGCATGGGCATCTGCTTCCAGCGCAAGGGGGTCCACGGCATCGCGATCCAGCAGTTCGAGGAGGCCCTCAAGGGCATAGCCGACCGCGACAGCGAGATCGGCAAGGAGATCCGGTACAACCTCGCCGTGGCCTGCCAGGAGATGGGAGACCGGGAGAAAGCCCTGAAGTGCTTCCAGGAGATCATGGCGGCCGACATCGGCTACCGGGACATCTCGCAGCGGGTGGAGGCAATGATGAAGTAGCGCGAAGGGGAGGCGCGCGTCCGCCCGCGCGCGGCGGCCGTGCTGGGGTGCCGCGATGCGCCGCGGCCGGTGAGCTTCTCGCCCTGCCGCCGGCCGGATGCGGCGGGCTGCGCCCCGGTTAGGACGCGCCGCTGCCGCGCCGGAGGCTCCAGCCCCGGCTCGATCCGTGCCGGCCGGGATCCGCAGGCGGAGAGCTGAGACGCCCGCCGCCGCTTTTTTGCTTGCCAAACCCTCCCGCAGGACTGTATCTATTCCCCCCGACCGCTCGGCGAGCGACGGAAGC
>JAFGKN010000251.1 GCA_016928605.1 Planctomycetota bacterium
CGGAATCTCGCGTAGTCATCGTAGAGGAGAGGGACGCAGAAGAGGAACAGCTCGTCTCCGCAGGCGATCTCCGGGTGGCGGTCCAGAGTGCGGGCGAGCAGCGTGCTGCCTGACGAGCCGCAGCTGCAGACGTTGACAAGCCCTGCGCCCAGCGTGGTCCGGCGAGCGGGCGGAGCCGGTTGCGATGTCATCGACAGGTCCTATTGCGGCGGGAGTCGTGCCAGGCCGGCCCGTCCGGCGAGGCGCCCCCGGACGCGATCGGCTTTCAGAGTACCTGCCCCGCGCCGAAATCGGAAGAGGCACCGGCGTACGGATGCGTCGTCGTCTTTGCCGCGAGGCTTCCGAGGACGGCGGCCTCCCGCCCGCGCGGCCGCGCTTGCCGGCCCGCGGCGGGGGGATATCATGTGTGCCTTGATGGACCTTGTTGCCAAGCGGATGCAGCTTTGACCGCCGGCGCGAGACCATGTGCTCGGCGGCGAGTCCCGTTGCGGAGGAGATGCCGATGATGACTGGGAACTCATTTCTTCTGACCCTTCTTTGCGTCGCCGTCCCCGTGCTGTGGGGCTGCGAGGGCCCGAGCGACCCGCCGAAGCGCGGCGGCGGGGCTCAGCCCCCCGCGGACGCGCCGGCGGGCAAGGCCTCTCCGGCCGAGCTACTCACTGCAGAGAAAGGCGTCGAAGATCCGGGGTTGACGGCGGCCGAAGCGGCGGTCAAGGGCCCGGCCGGCCCCTATCCGGCCAGCGCCGTGGAGGGCGTTCGAGAGTCCCTCTCAACGATCAGCCGCCTGCAGGAGCACACCGTCAAGGCTCTGGTCAAGACGCCGGCGGCCCTCAAGGCCAAGGGGCTCCTCGACAGCGCCGAAGAGCAGGAGGTTTCCAGGGACGTGAGCATCGTCTTGATGATGAACGGGTGGACGTCGCCCGAGCGGTGGCGCGAGTCACGCGGACAGGCCAAGCGTGTCCTCGAGGCGCTGGAAGCGCTCCAGAAGGTCGAGGCGGACCCTGCCCGCGCCGACAGGGCCGACCTCATCGCCAGGGCGAACGAGCTGGTCAAGGCGGCCGAGGTCAGTCAGGACGACATCAATACCGTCCACAAGTACCAGAAGGACCTGACCGATGCCTTCGCGCTGAAGTAGAGCCGCAGGGCTCGCAGCGCGCGGGAGGCAGGCGGGGCATCAGCCTGGCGCCTTCCCTTCACGAGTCTCCTTGGCGAGCTCCGCCTGCCGAGGAGGCGCGTCTCGCGCGGTCTTCGCGGCGGAGCTGGCGGGGCAGGCATCTCGATCACGAGATACCAGCCCGCGCCGCGGCGTTCATCTCTGCTTCTCGGACTCGTCTGCGCCGAGGCAGACGACGCGGCCGCTCTCGAGAGCGAGGTAGAGCCGGCCGCCCGCGGCGGCCATGCCGTCGAGGACCGGGGGGGCATCGAGGCGATGCTCGGCGAGATCGGCTCCGTCGCGGGCCGAGATGATGGAGAGCAGGGCGCCGCCGCTCGCCCCGTGGATCGCCTCGCCGGCGGTCCGGCCGGCGCGAGGATCGACAGGCGGACCCGCGGCGAGCAGCGATTCCCCGGCGAGGACCATCGCCCGGACCTGGATGGCGACACGCCTCGTCCAGCGCGCGGCGCCGCCGTCGCGCTCCACCGCGAACAGGCGGTAGGCGCCGTCCTGGAGCTGGTTCGACCAGTGGACCGTCTGCCGGCCGTATCCGTACACCGCCGAGCCGTCGAGGACGAGCAGCCGCCCGTAGACGAGCTTCTTGTCGCGCGACGTGCAGCCCGTCGCGAGGGAGGGTCGGGTGCCGAAGATCCAGTAGGAGCGGTGCGGCCACGAGTCGTCGATGAACCCCGTCAGCGCGAAGAGGTGGGCGTCTCCCTCGGGCTGCGGGGCGCCGCTCGGGTCGAACACCATGTCCCGCAGGTAGACGTGCCGGGCGCCGCCCGCGAGAATCTCGCCGAGCGCTCCGGGCATCTCGCCCGGCCCGAGGTGCGGCGGCTGCCTGCCGGTCTCGGGGTCGGGGCTGTAGACGGGAGTCCGCGACAGCACCTCTCCGCTCTCGGGCCGCACCCGCCAGAGGCAGAGCCCGCCGTCGAGATACGACGACCTGCCCGAGACGAAGTACGCGGCGCCGCCCTGGACCAGCACGCTTCCGGGAACGGGGCGGGCGTCCTCGATCTGGCCGCAGACCACGATCCGCCGCTCGCCGTCGATCCGGAGGCGCCAGATGAGCTCGCCGTCCGAAGCCCGCACGCAGTACACCGAGCCGTCGCGGCAGCCGAAGAGCGCTCTTCCCTCGTGCAGCGTCGGAGGCGAGTCCACGCGGCCGCCGGCGGTGAAGCGCCAGACGGGCTCGCCGGAGTCGGCGTCGAGGGCGCAGACCGCGTGCTCGTCGACGGAGGCGACGAGAACTCTGCCCTCGGCGATGATGGGGCTCGTCAGAGCGCCGCCGATCTCCCTTTCCCACACGCGGCTCAGCCGCGCGGGCAAGGCGAAGCGAGTGGACCCGCTCCGCTCGGCGTCGCCGCGGTAGGTCGGCCAATCCGCCGAGGGCTCCGCGGGCTCCTGCCGGCGGACCTCCGCGGAGTGCGCCGGCCCGCGCTCGACCAGCCATCCGGCCGGGCCCGGAGATGACGGGCCGGCGCTCTCCTGCGGCGCGAGGGCATGGAAGCCGGCGAGCTTGGCCGTGATGTAGCAGCCGCAGGCGTGGGGCGGCGCGTAGAGGAGGCCGTTTGCAGGCATCACGCCGTAGCGGCAGACGCCCCGCACCCAGCTGTGCCACAGGACCTCGCCCGCCTCGAGATCGATGAACTCGACGCCCCGCCGGCCGCCGAGGATGTAGCGCTCGGTCGCCTTGTTGCTCCAGCAGCGGTGGTGGTGCCCGGGGTTTTCCTGGTCGATCCGCCCGAGGAGCTCTCCCGTGGCGAGGTCGTGCTGCGTCGCGGCGTAGGGGCCCCAGGCGGGAGACCGGAGCGCGCGGCCGCTCTCGGCGACCGGCGGGAAACCGCCGAGCCACAGCGATCCGCGGATGACGAACGCGTCCCGGATCTCCGCGAGCGGCGCGGGGCGGGTCCAGAGAGTCCTCCCCGTTTCGAGGTCGAGCGCGCTGACCTCCTCTCCATCGGCGCAGACGACCCCGCCTCCGGACACCGTCCGCAGGGGCCGGCTGGCCGAGGACCAGAGGACGCGGCCGGTCGCGAGATCGAGGCACGTCACCTCCCGCCCCTTCTGGTAGAGAGCGCGGTCGCCGATGGCGCGCAGGCTGAGCGGCCGGAGCCCCGCGACCTGCGCTCCGCTGTGCTCCCAGAGCCGGCGGCCCGACGCCGCATCGAGCGCGAGGACCTTCTTCGGCGGCGATGCCTCGATCCTCCTCAGGCTCCGGACGAGGGGCTCCGCGGTCTCCCTCACGTACAGGGGCGAGTCCTTCTCCTCGGAGAGCCGCTTCCATCTCGACAGCTCGGCGACCCGATCTTCCGTCACGGCTCCGGCGGCGACGAGGAGGATGCCTCGGTGGAGCAGGATCTCCTCCGCGCCCCGCGTGCCTTCGTACTCCGCGACCGGCTCTCCGCTCGCGGCGTCGAGCGCGCTCAGGGGCGCGTGCAGGCCCAGCGTGGCGTACACGCGGTCTGCGGCGGCCACGAGCCTCCGCTGGAGCTGCGGAGGCGATTGCCCCCAGTTCACGAGGTGAGGAAACCACGAGCCGAGCGGCCGCTCCCAGAGAGGGATCCCGCTGTAGGCGTCGCGCGCGACGAGTTTCCACTCGGGAGCTCCGAGGACGGAGCCGGTCGGTCCCTGGTCGACGATGTAGAAGATGCGTCCGCCTGCGGACACGAGGGCGTTGATCGTCGGCGTGTGCTCGTGGCTCCGGGCGTGCCGGGGCTCGGCGATCCACTGGACGCGGCGGGGAGGGCCGACCCGACTGTCGCTCGAGACCGCGTTGCCGCTGGGGTCGTGCAGGAAGTGGCTCCACTCGTCGGTCCGTGGATCGGGCGCCTTCACAGTGGCTCGGAAGCTGCCGTCCTCTCTCACGCACAGCGCTCCTCCGGGCGCGAGGACTCGCATCGCTTCTTCCTCGGCGACATCGCCGAGACTCTCGGCGACGACGAGCCGCGCGAGGTTCGCGGCGTGCGGGAGGCGCTTCCCGTCGAAGCTCTCGACGGACACGCGGCCGTAGATGCCCAGCTTCCGCAGGTGCTCGCGCGCCGCCCGCACCTTCTCCGGGTCGGTGTCGAGGCCGTGGACGACGCAGCGCCCGCCGGCGCCCAGCGCCGCGGTGAGGCGGCCGTCGCCGCAGTGGACATGGATGATGAGGCCGCCGCGCGCGCCGGCGGCGCGGAGGATCTCCCGGGCGGCGGCCTCATCGGAGATCCCCGAGCTCCGTGAGCTCCGGCTGTCCTCGGGACCGCTGGATCCCTCCCCGCCGCGCGCGGCCTGCGAGCCTGAAGCGGTCTGCCTGCGGCCGGCGAGCGCGCTAGCCAGGAGTAACGGCGCGAGGATCGCGAGCGCCGACCCGCAGAGAACCGCCGCGCGATGGAACCGGCCGCTGATCGTCTTGCGAGCCATGACTGCTGGACCTCCGTCTCGCGGGGCCGCTGGATCCCCGCCGGCGAGTGCATCGCGTGTGAACCGTCAGCTCCTCTTGTACTGCAGGATGCTCGAGGGCCGCAACCAGCCTCCCGAGGCCGGCGGAGCGAGAGGCGTGTTGGAGCGTTGTGCGGTTCCTGGCGCGGCGTCTCGACCAGCCGCTGGGCGACGCGAGCGATCGGCGAGCCGCGGCTCCCGTCCAGAGCACGAACATCGCACCACCTTCAGCTCTGCAAGAGCCGCCGGATCCGGCCGCGCGGATGTTTGACCGCGCTCGTGCCTTGCGCCTCCGGCTCTGCGCTGCCGCGCCACCGCGTGCCGGGCGTCTCTCGGCCCTGACGCGCGGGGAAGAGTCCCTAGCCGACTGGCGGAACCCGGAGACCCTGGGGACTCGACTCCTGCCTGCTGTTGTGGAAATGCTGTGCAGATTTCTGTTGCGGTTTCGAGGCCGTGGAGTTAAATGGAGCCTGGAACCCGACCGAGCCGACCGGGTGAGCGTCGGAGGGTCGCAGTCGGGTCTTTCCATGTCCGGCAACCTCTCGAGCAACCGGCCGGGGAGAGTTGCCGATCACCATGAATCGTCGTCCGGCGGGCCGATCGCCGCAAGCTTCTGTGGATGCGCCGCCGCGAGTAGGTGTCTTTCGTCGAGTGTCTGATGGGAGGAGAAGGAAAATGAAAGGAACCGGATTGGTTGGATGCTTGGCGGCGCTGCTGGCCGTCGGGACGCTGAGTGCGCAGACCTTCGATTTGGGCCTCAGCGGCGGGCTTCCGTGTGGGGGCGCGATCGAGAAGGTCTCGCCGGGCGGCGGCGCGGTCCTCCAGAGCGCGGTGGAGGTCGACTGCACGCTCACGTCCTATGACATCGTCGGCGAGAAGGGCGCGCAGGGGTGGTCCATCAGCCTGGCTGCGGAGAACCTGGAGATCACCGCCATCACCACGGCCGGGACCGTGGCCGCGCCCGCGCCGGACGGACTCTGGGTGGGTGGTTTCAACAAGACCGAGACGACG
>JAFGKN010000252.1 GCA_016928605.1 Planctomycetota bacterium
AAACGAAGAACAGGCGCCGCAGGCGCCCGGCGCCCATCAGGCGCCGAGGAGAGGGAGGCCGCGTGTCGCGGCCGGTGCGGGGGAGGGTCCGCCTCCCCCGCAAGAAGGGATGGCGCGCGTCAAAACCGATGTCACCCGGTTTTGAACCGCGCCGAATTTTCCCGCTCTTTTCCGTTGAACTCGGCGACATCGGGCTTTAGCATAGCCATAACGCAGGCCGGGACACGATTTGTGCTTTGACAGCCAGGGGATTCTGAGGGTGCATGCAGCCTCCCGACGGGAGAGCTGCAAGCCGCCGTAGACGGGCTTACCACCCCGAGCTCCAGTCGCACAAAGTTTGCTTGCACGCGGCTCCCGGAGCGTCTCGTGAGGCCCGTTGGCCCTGCGCGAGATGGCGGCTGGATCGCGAAGGGAGGGAAGCCTTCTTTCGCGCCGCGGAGCTTCGTCGCATCCGGAGTCAGCCGATCGGTTCGCTACCTGCCGGAGAGGAAGCCGTCCGGAGACAGAGTGCTCCGGACAGGCCGACGGCTGGTTGG
Organism: Planctomycetota bacterium; assembly: GCA_016928605.1. Taxonomy (GTDB): domain Bacteria; phylum Planctomycetota; class UBA8108; order UBA8108; family UBA8108; genus JAFGKN01. The sequence continues at coordinate 537 of JAFGKN010000252.1, forward strand.
ACACAGGCTTTGGCGCAGGCTACATGGGGTTTGTTTCAGAAGCGCAGATTGACGAGATCCGCCGGCGCACGCCGCTCGAAGAGCTGTTGCCCGAGTACAACGTTCACCTGATCCCGGCGGGCCGCCAGTTGAAGGCGCTCTGCCCGTTCCACCGGGAGAAGACGCCGTCCTTCATGGTCGATCGAGACAAGCAGCTCTTTTTCTGTCACGGCTGCCAGATGGGAGGAGATGTCTTCTCCTTCGTGCAGGCCATGGACGGGCTCGACTGGAGAGAGGCCGTGGAGATGCTCGCCCGGCGCGCCGGGGTGCTGCTCGAAGAGACCTCGGATGCGCGGGGGCGGAGGCGCACACTCGATCTCTACGACGCCCTCGAGCTCGCCGCCCGGTGGTATCACCGGATCCTCCTCGAGGAACCGCAAGCCGAGCCGGCTCGCAGGTATCTCCACGAGCGGAGCATCGACGAGGCGATGTGGCGCAAGTTCCTCCTCGGGTACTCGCTTCCGGAGTGGGACAATCTCCTGCGGCACGCCGTGGAGCGGGGCATCTCCGCCTCGAGTCTCGAGGCGGCCGGGCTCGCGCGCCGCCGCCAGAGCGGAGGAGGCTGGCAACAGGGAGGCGCCGGCTCCGGGTATCTCGACTACTTCCACGGACGTCTGATGTTCCCGATCTCGGATATCCAGGGCCGCCCGATCGGCTTCGGCGCTCGGACGCTGGGCGACGACCAGCCGAAGTACCTCAACACGCCGAAGACGCAGCTCTTCGACAAGTCGCAGGTGCTCTACGCCTTGGCGCAGGCGAAGGGGAGCATCCGGCGGGAAGGCCGGATCTCCATCGTAGAGGGATACACCGACGCGATCATGGCCCACCAGGCCGGTCTGGAGACCTTCGTCGCCAGTCTCGGGACGGCTTTCACCGAGGAGAACGCGCGGCAGCTGATGCGACTGGCGCCCCGCGTCTTTCTCGTCTTCGACGGAGATGCGGCGGGTCAGCGGGCCAGCGAGCGCTCGCTCGATCTGCTCGTCACGCAGGACCTGGATGTGAAGGTCTACACCGTGACGGAGGGGAAAGATCCTTGCGAGTCGATCATCGCGCTGGGCGGCGAGGAGTTCCAGAGGCGCCTCGAGACGGAGTCCGTGAATCTCTTCGAGTTCAAGTGGCGCTGCACCGCAGGAAGCGCGGAAGCCGCCAGCAGCGCGACGGCCAAGGCCCGCCTGACCGATGAGTTCGTTCGCCTCGTCGCCCGCATCTCCAACGCGGTCACGAGGAAGCTCGTCCTGAGAGAGTACAGCGAGCGGCTGCGAGTCGGCGAGGCTGCCCTCGAGCAGCGCCTGCTGGGAATCCTCCGGGGACAGCCGTCGAGCAGCCCTCCGGAGCCTCCCGCCGCTGCGGGCGACGCCGAATCTCCGGGCGAGCTGGCCGAGCTGGTGCTCCAGTGCATGATGGCATTGCCGGAACGGGCGCGCGCCATCTGGGAGAGCACGCCTCGCGCGGTCTTCGAGGGCGAGATCGGCCGGCGGCTGGCGGATGCCGTCGACCGGCAGCTGGCCGAGGGAGACTTCTGCGGTGTCCGGCTGCAGAGGAAGCTCAGCGATCTGGCGGCGGTTCGCGTCGCCGTCAAGCTGCTCCGGAGCCTGCAGCGCGATGACGGTACTCCCGCGTACGATTTCGAGGCTTTGTGGCATAACTGCCAGAGGGATCTCGGCCGCTGGACGGCTCAGAGGCGCCTTTCCGCTCTCGCGGCAGACATCGAGGAGGCGCGGCGCGGAGGAGACGAGGAACGAGCGCAGTCCGCGCGTGTCGAGCGCCAGCGGCTGCTGAAGGAGCTGAAGCGGGCGGGGGGCGGAGGTAGACATCGAGTCGATTCTGGTTCCCTTGTGTGAGCTCAAGACCCAGGACGAAAGGTAAGCCCTTCCACAATGAAGAAGATCGACGACAAGCTGAAGCTGCTGATCGAAGAAGGGAAGCGCGACGGCGGTATCACGTACGAGCGGTTCAACGAGATCTTCCCGGAGGACTGCAACTCTCCGGAACGGATCGACGAGATCTTCGCGACGCTCGATTCCCACGATATCGAGCTTCGAGACGATCCGCTGCAGGCGCCCGAGGAATCCGGCGATGCATCTGCGGAGAGCCTCCCCGAGAAGATCGATGACCCCGTGAGGATGTATCTCACCCAGATGGGAGAGATTCCCCTGCTGACCCGGGCGGAGGAGCTGCTGCTCGCCAAGAAGATCGAGATCTCGCGGCAGAGATACCAGCGAGAGGTCTTCGGCAGCGGCCTGGCGCAGGGAAACGCCGTCAAGCTGATCAGCGAGGTGCTGCGGGGCGATATCGCGCTCGACAAGGCCGTCAAGGTGACGCCCTCGGGGAGCGAGGAGTTCGGCAAGGAGGATGTCTTCCAGCTGATCCAGACGAATCTCGGCACGCTGTCGAGGCTGCACGAGGAGTGCTCCAAGGCCTTCGTCTGCATCGCCGAGAACGGCATCAGCGATGAGGGCCGGGAGCGTTTGCTCGAACGGGTGCAGAGCCGCAACGGAAAGGGCGCGGTCTTGATCGGAGAGATCAACCTCAAGAAGACGATCATCAACCAGCTGCGCGCGGAGCTCGCGAATCTCTATCGCAAGGTGGAGCATGTCGAGCAGGAGGTCGAGAAGATCGATCAGGCCCGGAGGCGCGGCAAGAGGAAGCTGCGTTCCGTCGAGAAGGCCCGCCTGGACGATCTCAACAACCGGCTGCGGGGTTACGAGACAACGGCGCTTGAACCCATCCGCGCCTTCAAGGAGAGGATCGCGACCATCGAGAAGTGGTACAACGAGTACGAGAACGCCAAAAGGAAGCTCTCGGGCGGCAACCTCCGGCTCGTCGTCTCCATCGCGAAG
>JAFGKN010000253.1 GCA_016928605.1 Planctomycetota bacterium
GAAACCGCAGCTGAGGAAACCGCCGCCGGAGCTGCAGCCGCAACCGCAGCCGCAGCCGAGGAAACCGCAGCCGCAACGGCAGCAGCAACCGCAACGGCAGCAGCCGCCGCAACCGCAGCCGAGAAAACCGCAGCCGCAGCTGAGGAAACCGCCGCCGGAGCTGCAGCCGCAACGTCCCCAGTTGCGCGCATCCCTGCTGGACGGCCACCCGGACTCTGTCCGGACGGCATCACTTGCCGCGGTCGACCAGGGTCTCTCGGATCTCCTTGAGGCTCTTGCCCCGCCCGCGCAGCGCCTTGATCTTCTCGATGCGCGCGAAGACCGACTCGTCGTAGAGGCGGTGCCCCGACTCCGTCCGCTCCGCCTCCGTGAGAAGGCCGAACATCGTGTAGTTGTGCACCGTCTGCCGCGTCAGACCGGAGTAGCGCATCACCTCTCCGATCTTGTAGAGCTTGCGCGGCGGAATCACCTGCTTCCTCGACATCGCTCTGGGATCCTCTCGGTGCCTCGCGTCCTCCCCGGAGGTCCACTCCTGCTACGGCCAGCTCCGGCGCCGGCGGCTCTCGGTCGCGCTTCTCGCTCGCGCGGATCTCTCTGCGCGGTCGACGCAATCAGCGGCGGGCGGCAGCCCCTGCGCTGAACCGCCTTGTCAGGCCGCCGCCGCCTTCGGGCTTTCACCGTATTGATTCGGACCTGGAGTGCCGTCCTGGACATAGAACACGATCAGGATGATCAGGCCGATCAGCGGGATGAGGCCGATGAGCACCCACCAGCCGCTGCGGTCGGTGTCGTGAAGGCGCCTCACGGCTACGGCGATGCTGGGGATGATCACGGCCAGCCCGTAGAGGATTCCGACTACGCCTGGACTGCCCAGAAGCCCCTCGACAAACCCGAGCACAAAAGCGATGACGAGGTTGAACAGGCAGAACATCCAGAATTCCTTCCTCCTCGCTCGCCCGTCGAACACCGCGTACTTCTTCAGCACGTCGACATACCAGTTCATGCTGCCTCCTCTCGGGCTTCACCGTGTTGTTTGGCTGGACGACCGCAGCGGTCGTGCTGCCGCTGGACATCTCCATCGCCGTCGGTCTCGGTGCTCCGCGCATCCGCGGCTCGCGCTCTACGCTGCGGCGGCTCGCGCAACGCGAGCATCTCCGTCGCCGTCGCTCTCGGTGCTCCGCGAGAAGACTCCTCGCGCTCGGCGCTGCTCGGTCGGACGTTCGCCGAGCGGAGAGAGTCCTGCGATAGGCTCTTATCAGCAGAATATCCGCGGGATCTTTAACGAATTATAAAACATAAAGCAGATGTTCACTTTATCAGATGGTCCTGTCTGCCGCTGTCCGCCGCCCGATGAAAACTCGGGTTTCCGCCGAGCACTCCCGTCCGATACCATCGACGCGGCGCGGCGCGGGCGCCGTCTCCCTTCCGGCGGCCACGCGTCTCGGCCCGCCGGCCGCGGACCGGGGCGGTCGATCCGGGAACGAACGAAAGCGATAGCGAGGTCGAGACCGGTGGACCGAAAGACGAAGAAGAAGATCGAGACGCTCAACAAGAAGCTGTCCGCCCTCCGCCAGCAGCTCGCGGGCGCCCGGCGCCAGCGCGACGAGCCGGAGGAGGTCGAGATGCTCGCCCGGCAGGTGGCCGACATCGAGGCAGAGGTGAAGCGGTTGAAGGACTCGTCTTCCGGATCCGCCAGCGCATCGTGAACCCACCTGGAGAGAAGCTCGCCAGACTCGCTGAGCAGGCCCTCGAGGCCGTGGAGCGGCTCCGCGCTCCCAGCGTGCCCTCGGGGGATCGCGTGCGCGGAGATCTCCGCGAGGACATCCTGCTGGCGCTGCGCACGAAGGTCCTGCCCGAGCTCCGGGCGCGCGGCGGATGGCCCGTCTTCGTGGGAGTGCAGGGCGGCACGAACGTCGGGAAGTCGACCGTCTTCAACGCCCTCGCAGGGCAGATCCTCTCCCCCGCCATCGTGCAGGCATCCGCCACGAAGCACCCCCTCGTCTTCCTCGAGGAGAGCTGGCGCGACATGTTTCTGCGCCCCGGGGTCCTTCCGGGCTTCGAGTGCCGCGAGCTCGAGGATCCCCGCGAGCTGATCGTCGAGCCGGAGCGCACCGAGCGCCTCTACCTGCGGTTCCACAGCGATGCGCGCCTTCGCCCCCTCGCCCTGATCGACTCCCCGGACTTCGACAGCATCCTCGATTCGAACCAGACCGTGGCCCGGCGGGTCACCGTGATCTCCGATCTGACCGTCTTCGTCACGACAGCCCAGAAGTACAGGGATCGCGAGCTCGTGATGCACCTCGAGCTCCTTCAGCGCCTCAAGGCCTCGGTGATCCTCGTCTTCAACAGGGTCGACGAGGAGATCGTCTTCCAGACGCTTCTGGAGGATCTCCTCGCGGCTCTGGCGCCGGGGGACAGGGAGTTCACCGCGCTGCGGCTGCCGAGGTCCTCGGCAGCCCATCCCGAGGAGGAGATCCGCGAGATCCTCCGCGGCGAGCTCCTCGAGAAGCTGCTCGCGCACGAGCCACGGGGCGTCAAGCTCCTGCTGATCCGGCGCACTCTCGAGCGATGCATCGGTCAGATCTACGAGTGGTGCCGCCGGCTACGGTCGGAAGTGGAGGTCAAGAGCCGGATCGCGAGCGAGGTGGAGGCGGAGACCCGCAAGAGCATCGCCGCGTACTCGCATCTCTTTCGGCTGGCGCTGCCGGAGGAGACGCTGGCCGTGCGACGGCTCCTGCGCGAGACGGAGCTCTCGAGCCTGCTCGCGATCTCCGGCGACGTCGCCGAGGGCAAAGGGGCGCTGCGCTTCGTCGGCGTCGCGCTGCGCCGCGGGAGCGATGTCCTCCGGCGGCTGCTCCTCCGGCTCTCCTACCGCAGCGAGGGAGCGATCGAGGAGACCGGCGCAGCGGTCCGGGAGTACGCGGCCGCGAGGAACGAGTCCGACCTCGAGCAGATCCGCGCCCAGGCGGAGGCGCTCCGCCGGAACCTCGAGGCGCTGCTCCGCTCCTTCGAGGAGAAGTCGCCGCTGGCGCGCCACGTCCTCCAGCGCATCGTCTCGCCGGAGGATGCCCGCGATTTCCCGGAGAGGATCCGGGCCGAGTTCGAGCGCATCAACGCTTCGGTCCGCGAGGCCGGCGGAGAGCGCATCCTCGAGAAGGTCGAGTCCTGGATCGAGCGCCGCGCGATCCTCCGCCGGGCGCTGTTCGCCTCCTCGGCGCTGCTCAAGGTGGGCGCCGGCGTCCTCCTGGCCTGGATACTGCCCCCCGACGGGATCCTCCACATCCTCAACTGGGCCTACTTCGCCGGCGGGTTTCTCCTGGCAGCCTACGCCGTGGCCCTGACCATCGCCTGGAGCCTGCGCCGCCGCCACCTCCTCCGCAAGGCCCGCATCGAGGGAGCGCGCACGGTGCTCCACGAATCGACGGTACGCCCCCTGCTCGACGCGCTCGAGGAGTCGCTGCCCGAGAGCGATCTGCGCGAGGTGGAGACGCGCGCCGCCGCGCTGGAGAAACAGGCGGCCGCCGCAAGCTGGTGAGGGCGCGCATCGTCCTGTCCCGGCTCAGCGCCGCTGGACGGATGCCTTGCGCAGGGGCCTCTCGAGGAGATCCGTCTCGACGACCCTCTTCGTTCGCGGAGAGACCCGCAGCGTCCTGATCTCGAAGGGGCCGAGCCGAAGGTCGGCGCGCGCCCCCAGCGCAGGGAGGCGTATCCGGGCTCTCCGCCGGCGGCTCGTGGGATTGAAGAGGCGCACGATGATGTCGCCGCCGTCCTCCGCCTTCTTGACGGCCTGAGCCACGACAGCCGGATCCTCGATCATGAGGAGCGGCCTCGGCCGCGATCCGCCGCCGGGCGGGAAGAAGGAGAGCGCCGTCGGCCTCTCGTTGCGGCTGAGCGCCTCGCGGTCGATCGAGGCGAGCCTCTCGCCGATCGATCCCCCGTTGATCCAGAAGCGGAAGCAGCGCTCGCCCTGGTCCATGCGAGGGAGGTGGCGGTCGTCTGCGAGGATGAGCCGCCCTTCCCAGGGATGGCAGGAGTAA
>JAFGKN010000254.1 GCA_016928605.1 Planctomycetota bacterium
CGGGAGCTGCATGAAGTGGTCATCGCTCGCCAGGAGCTGTCCGTTCGCGTAGACCCTCCGGCCGGCCGGGGAGTAGGTGAAGGCGATGTGGTGCCAGTTTTGCACGGGGAGATCGGCTCCCGCCGTGAGCCGGTCCTCCTCTCCTCCGGGGAAGTAGCGGGCGCGGAGCTGAGTGGATCTGTACTCCAGGGTGAAGAGATCGCCGCCTCCCGCGGCCTCCACGGCGAAGACCGCCCACCGCGTGAAAAAGCCCCCCTGCTCCGGACGGATCCAGACCTCGATGGTTCCCTCTCCGGCGAGGTCGCCGCCCGCCGCGGCGGTCGCGGAGTCTCCTTGCTCGAAGAGGAGGCCCGATCGGCCCGGGACGATGTAGTAGTATCCGCCGGGGAGGATGACGCCGCCCCGCGAGTCCTCGATCTCCACGTCGACGGGGCCGGGCCCCGAGGCGGGCGGCACGACCACACTCAGCAGGGCTACGCTCTCGACGGCGACGCTTCCGGAAGCTGTCCCGCCGAAGGTCACCAGCGGGGGATCCGCATCGTCGAATCCCTGGCCGTGGATCGAGACGGTGTTTCCGCCTTCGATCGGTCCCCGGTCCGGCTCGATGCCCGAGACGATGAAGGGAGCCGCGACCAGCTCCGCGTAGAAGGAGAGGTCGCTCGAGTCGAGGGTCGAGTTGTGGACCTGGACTGCGAGGACGTGGGCGCCTTCCGAGAGGATGCCCGTGGCGGCCAGCAGGGGGAACGAATCGTCGAAGCCGGCGGGGCTCGTGATCTCGTGATCCTGCGCTCCCTCATCGAAGGCGGGAGGCGTTCCTGCGAGCCCCGCGCGCGCAACCTCCTGCCCGTCGATGTAGGCCACGAAGCCGTCGTCGTACCGGGCGCGGAGGACCCAGGCGAAGCCTTCCAGCACCCCGGGCACCTCGAGCTCCGTGCGCAGGTAGACCGAGAGGTAGTTGCCCGGCATGTCGTCGAGGATCGTGACGTCGTCATCGTCTCCATAGCCGATGCCGAGGGAGCCGGAGTCCCAGCCGGCCGCCGCGGGATCGAACTCGAGCAGGTTCCAGTCGAGCGGCGGCGGCGCGTAGCCCCGCAGGTAGTGGAACACATGGCCCGGCCCGACGACCACCTGCGCCTCGAGCCATCCAGAGAAACCCAGTACTACCCCGAGTGTGAGAAGCGCCCTGCGCATGGCTGATGACTCCCGATGCGGTTCGCGATGGAAGATCCGGCCGGAGGAATCGAGTGGCAGCCACAGGGCGGAGTCGGATACCCGGCAACGCGGCCGAGCCCCGCCTCCCGATCGCGCGTTTGTCGGCTTTCACGCGGCTCCGGTCGGCGTATTGAGCATCCCCTCCGTCCTGCGCCGCCCGGAGAGCGCCGACCTCCGACAAGGCGGTCCCGTCGGCTCCATCGGCCCGGACAGCTCGCACAACAAGTGGAGAAGCTTTGATGATGAGTAACCGTTCAGCGGTGCTGAGCGGAGCACTGAAGGCCTTGTCGTCCGTGAACGCCGAGCGGCTCCGCTCAAGCGGCGCGCACGGGGATCAGCGGCCGGAAGGGCAGCTCGGCGACAGCGAACACGCCATCCCGGCCCGCTGAATCCCCGCAGGCGAGCGCATCGCCGCTGAACGCTTACGATGATTAGAGCGTCTGAAACGCCCGAAGTATCCATCTTTTTCGGACATCCCTTCGACGGCGATGGCCTCAGCCGCGGGGATCGGGAGGCCGGGGATGGGACCGCCGCAGCCGCCCGGCAGGCTCTTGGCCGCCCTTGAGATCCCCCGGCTGTCGCCTGAGCGGTCATCCCGCGGGGATGCCTCCGGCGCGGGGTCGCCGGGGCGCTGCTCGGAGAGTCCTCCTCATACGTCCGGCCGGCGTACGGGATGTGTTGGGCTCCCGGCGAGGCCTTTCGGCCTCTACTCCTCGAAGCGCGCGGTCTCGAGGAGCCGGAACAGGCGCTCCGGCGTCGCGGAGTCGGCGAAGATGGTGGTGCGCCCGCTCCCGATCGCGATGGCGGCCTTGCCCCCCGCGTTCTCGACCTCGACGGGCGCGCCGGCGAAGGTCCGGGCAGAGACGTCGCCTGGACCGATGTCGAGCGTCAGCTTTCCGCTCCGCGCCACGTGCCAGGCCGTGGCCACCGATCCGCCCCCCCAGGCTCCGGCGAAGGCTCGCAGGCGGTCCCCGGTCCCGGCCACGTCGGGGACCTCCCGGACCTCCGCGAACTCCCGCGCGCCGCCTGTCTGGACCAGGATGAAGTCCCGGCCGAGACTCCGCAGCCGCTCTCGCGTCGCCGCGTCCAGGGGAGGCCCCGCGAGCCGCATCTCCTCGTAGGTCCTGGCCATCTCCAGGATCTGCGCCGTGAGCGGATGCTTCTCCATCTGCGCGAAGCTAGTCTGCAGCGAGATGGGCTGGTCGTAGGCGAGCGACTTCACCATCAAGTACTCGAACTCGTCGAGCTGGAGCCCATCGCTGTAATCGTTCTCCGGCCAGATGCCGAACCATCCCAGCTCGGCCGGCATCAGCGCAGCCTCCATGGCGACAGCCCGCCTGACCGATACATCGATGTGCTCCTTGACCGTGGGCCACCTCTCGAGCTTCCCGCGGACCTCGTACTCGACCGTCCTCCGGACGACGCCGCCGGCGATCTCCGTGACCCTCCGCGCATTGCCTGCGCCGTCTTGCGCGATCATCCGGCCTCGCATGGTGTTCATGTACGTGTCCGCAGTGCCGGCTCGCGTGAAGGAGTGCCAGAGGCCGTGGGTCATGACGGTCCCCATGTGGACGATGGGCCGCTTCGTGAACTTGCTCATGGCGGCGGCCTGGTGCTTCGTCACGTAGTAGTCGAAGCGGCGCGTGTCGACGTCCTCGCCTCCGTCGAAGTAGACCATGTCGAATCCGCAAGCGTTGAAGATCTCCGCCAGCCTGCCGGTCACCTCGTCGAGGAGCGGTGTCTCCTGGTCGATGATGTAGCCGTCGATGCATCCATCCACCCCGTAGTGATAGGCCGCCTCGCCGGCGTCGTGGCTCGCCGCACGCGTCTTCCACGCACCGCGCTCGCAGGCGAGGAACGTGTCGTACCGTCCCTCCGGCCCGATCGCCGCGTAGCGGATGATCTCGTCGCCGATGACGACCTCCCTGTGCTTCGCGACGCCTCCTTCCCAGCTCGTGCGCTTCGCAACAGGGCTGCCGGGCCACTCGGCGAGGCTCCCGCCGGCCCGGATCTCCGTCTGCTCCGGCGAGACGCCCTCGGCGAGCGGCACCTCGAGCTCCTTCCAGAACCGCTTGTCGGGGACGGGTGTCACGTAGGGATCGGTCTTCTTCACCTTCGAGGCGTAGGTGTGCATGCCGATGAGGATCCCCGCGTCGTGCAGACGGCCGATCACGGCCTTCAGGCTCTCCAGGCCTCCCGGGTAGTTGCGGGTGTTGATGGGGTAGTGTCCGGGTCCCGTGCTCCACGAGTGGAAGTTGAGCATCACCTGGCGGATGCCCGAGCGCTCGCAGTACTCGATCATCCTGCCGGCGTCCCGCTCGCCGAAGCCCATGAACCAGTACGATCTCTTCGCGGCGGGCAGCTCCTTCGAGGGCACGCCTCCGGAGGCGTTGGTGGGCAGGCCGAAGGCGGTGGCGGCCCGGTGGATGATTCCGCGGATCTCCGCCGCCGGGCTCAGGATCAGCGCCGCGGCGGCGCCCTCGAGCCTCGGACCGGGAGCGTCCTGCGTCACGACCCTGAGGTCGGTCCACTTCCCCCTGGGCGTTGCGCGCCCGTAGGACTGGATCCTGGCGGAGAGGATGCAGGCGGCGACGCCGTCCTCCCGGGCCAGGTTCAGGTGGGCGCCGGCGCTCTCGGCCATCGCCACGGGGAGCCGGAAGAGGGTCAGCGAGTCCGGCCGCGGGCCCTTCACGGACTCGAGCTCGAAGAGGATCCAGTCGGGCTGCGTCGCGACTCGATACGCGAGCTCCGTCGCGTGCTTCTCGAGCCTCGCGGTCAGGCGCCAGCCGTCGAACGACAGCGAGCCCGCGCGGTCGGCCTGTCCGCCTACGGTGCCCTCGATCACCCGCAAGCCGCTCTGCGCGAAGCACCAGTCGCGGCCCGTGCTCGTGTCGATGAGGCCGCGACAGGTGCCGTCGCTCCCGAGCACGAGCCGGATGCGGGGGCTCTCGATCGCGATGTCGCCGGCTGGCTCGGCCGCGCCGGCGGAGCCGCCGTCGCCCGCGCCGGTGGATCCCCGCGAGACGTCCGGCCTCACGGCGAGGGCCTTGTAGAGCTCCGGACGCCTCTGCGCGAGGACGGTCTCCCTGAGATCGTTCCGGACCTCCGGGACCTCCGTCGACTGGTACTCGGGGAGATAGCCCCTCGGCTCGTGGGGATGGAAGCGCCGGACGTAGCGCCGCGGGCGGTCGTTGTCGAGGTCGATCACCGCGCTTGCGATTCCGGGCGCCAGGTACCGCGACCGGCTCACCGCCGCGCCGCAGGGGTCGATGACTATGCTCCGGTGGAGGGCTTCGCTCGACGAGTGCGTGGCCTGGACGTGAAACGTCTGCGTGTCCATCGCGCGGGAGACATCCCGGAGCTCGCGCCAGATCGCGTCGGGTCCCCAGTCCTGAGTGGAGAAGAAGATGATGTCCGCCCCCTTGAGGCCGTAGCAGCGGTCGATCTCGACCATGGACTGGTCGGCGCAGATCTTGACGCCGATGCGGCCGAAGTCGGTCTCGAGGATCGGCGTCCCCCGGCCCGGGATCTGCTCCGGGTACGTCGTCGCGATCTTCCGGTACCGGCCGATCTCGCGGCCGTCCCGTCCGTAGAGGATCGCCTCGTTGACCTCGCGGCGCTCGATCACGCCGCAGAGGAGCACGTACATGTTCCACTGCCGGGCTTTCTCCGCGACGCGCGCGCGCCTCGCCGCCGCCTCCCTCTCGAGCTCGGCGGTCCTCTCGGGAGAGGGTTTCTCGCCGGAGATGGGGATCCACACGAACTCGTAGGTGCAGGCGATGTCGGTTCCGATCTCTGCGCTCTCATCGAGCCTGGCGCACAGGTCGTCGATGGAGCGGTGGTTCTCGATGACGGTCACGCGGACCTTGCGCTTGGCCCAGTCCCTCTTCTCGAGGATGGGCGCGGCCTCGGCCAGCGCGGTGAATGCGGGCCAGTCGTGGAGCCCCCGGCCCGCTCCCCGGAGCTCCTCGGCGGGGATGACGGCCGTCGCCACGCTGCCCTTGCGCGTGGTGGATGCGATGCGCTGTCCCTCGCGGTTGATGATGTAGGAGCGGCCGATAGGACAGCCCCGATAGGGCGGGAACATGTTCGTGATCCAGCCGGCCTCGGCGCGGGAGTAGCGCGCACAGGCGATGAAGACGTTGTAGTCGGAGGCCCGCCCCGCGCTCGGGAAGTCCTGGAGATGCTCGTCCTCGACCGGCTCGGGCATCTGGCTCCAGAAGATCATGCGGGCGCCCTTCACCGAGAAGACGTGGTCGATGTCGGGGAAGTGGCGGTCGCTGCCGATCCGGAGGGCTATCTTGCCGATGTCCGTGTCGAAGACGGGCAGGTCGTCTCCGAGGTCGATGTCCTCGTCGGGCATCTTGTGGGACTTCCGGTACGTGCCGGCGATGCTCCCCTCCCGGTCGCAGAGGAACGAGGTCACGTAGGTCCTGCCGCCATCGATCTCCCGGATGTTGCCGATGACGTACATCCCGTGCTGCTTCGCCTTCTTCGCGATGGCGCAGCTGATGGGACCCGGGATGGGCTCGCCATCCGTCTTCACGCACTCCATGGGAAGACATACGATGTCCGACAGCGCCGCCTCGCCGGCCTCGTCGAGACGGTCGAGCACCGTGGCGAGGCTGCGGCCCTGGTCACTCCACGGGAGGGTCACGACGCTCGCGCGGATCCGCCGGAACCTGCGCTGTCTCGACGCTGCATCGGTGGCTTCGCTGCCGGAGAGACGGCACAGGCGGTCTCCGGCGCCTTCCCGGAGGTCGCCTGCGCGCGAGCCGCTCGCGGCGGCGGCCGCAGCTTTGTTTCCGCCGAGGTTCGCGGAGAGCCTGCGTCCGGCGGCTGCGTCGAGGTCGATGCCGCGGATGTCCGCCGCGGCAGCAGCCGCGATGCACGATGCGCACAGCAGGGCCCCCGCCGTCGAGACGGCGATGCGCCGGTGCGTGCTGAATCGTTCCATCGGTCCTCCTTCCCCGGAGGCGAGCCGTCCGGCGGCGCTCCTCGGCCGCTTCCCTCCGCCGGCGACGACGACGCGAGATGCTCTACCGGCCGGCGACGGGGAGGCCCCGCTCGCGGAGATAC
>JAFGKN010000255.1 GCA_016928605.1 Planctomycetota bacterium
GAGAGCGCGGCGTCCGACGCATGAGCGCCGGCCGGGACGGAGCTGGAGAGCGCGGCGTTCGACGCATGAGCGCCGGCCGGGACGGAGCTGGAGAGTTAGAGAGGATCTGCATGGCGAAGATAGCCTTCACGACATCAGGCGACGATCTCAGGGCCCCGCTGGACACTCGCTTCGGGCGTGCGCGGCGGTTCATCGTCTACGACCTCGATCGAGAGACCTATGATGTGGTCGACAACGAGCAGAACCTGAGCGCGCCCCAGGGAGCCGGCATCCAGTCGGCGTCGGCCGTGGCCCGCCTCGGAGCCGGCAGCCTCGTCACCGGCCATTGCGGCCCGAAGGCCTTCCGCGTCCTCGCCGCCGCCGGCATCAAGGTCTTCTACGCCGGCGAGATGACCGTGGCCGAGGCCCTCGAGCGGTATCGAAACGGCGGGCTGGTCGAGGCGGGCTCGGCGGACGTCGAGGCTCATTGGGCGTGACGACTCTCCCGTGGCGGCTCCAGCCGGCCGCGCCAGCTGGAGCGAGCCGGCGCCGGCGCGGAGATGGCCGCGAGGCCGCGCTGATGGCGTGGGAGGCCCGCGGCCGCGGGCCTTCGTCCGCCGTTTTCACATACGGAAGCCACCGATGAGTTCCAAGATCATCGCCACAGAGCTCCGCGCTCATGCTCCCTTCGCGGCGTTTGGAGCCGTGACGGGCATCGTGATCATGGCGGTGGTGGTGCGAGCGCGCTTGCCGCAGGGGGTCTCGTCAGCCCTGTTCTGGAGCTTCCATCCTGTTCACGTGCTGCTGAGCGCGTTGGTCACTGCTGGCATGTACAGGCTCCATTCACGCGGCACGCTGCTGCGCACGTTCATCATCGGGTATGTCGGCTCCGTGGGCATTGCGACTCTCAGCGACTCCATCATCCCCTTCGTCGGGGAATGGCTGCTCGGCATGCCCAACCGCGGCATCCACCTCGGCTTCATCGAGAAATGGTGGCTCGTGAACCCTCTCGCTCTGGCTGGCATCGCGGTGGCTTGTGTCCGTCCCACGACACGCCTGCCGCACGCCGGGCATGTGCTCCTGAGCACCTGGGCATCGCTGTTTCACGTCGTGATGGCCCTGGGAACGGAGGTCGACGCTCTGACTGTCGTCCTCGTGGCCGTGTTCCTGTTCCTGGCGGTGTGGGTTCCGTGCTGCACGAGCGATATCGTGTTCCCTCTCCTCTGGGCCGAGGAGAAGGGCGGAGGCGGCGATGAGAACGGCCATCCGCCGGAGGAGGGCGCCTCGTGATTCTCGCCGTCGCATCCGGCAAGGGCGGAACGGGCAAGACGACCGTCGCGGTCAACCTCGCGCGGACGCTGGGCTCCGGCGTACGGCTGCTGGACTGCGACGTGGAGGAGCCGAATAACCACCTGTTCCTGCAGGGCGAGCGGGTCGCCGAGGAGGCCGTCACCCTGCCGGTTCCGGAGGTGGACGCGTCCCTTTGCGACGGATGCGGCGAGTGCGGGCGGTTCTGCGAGTACAACGCCATCGTCTCGTTCGGAGCGGCGCCCCTCGTCTTTCCGGAGCTGTGCCACGGCTGCGGCGGGTGCACCATGGTGTGCCCGCGAAAGGCCATCCGCGAGGTCGGCAGGCGCATCGGAGTCGTGGAGACGATCCAGGCGGACAGCATCACCCTGATCCAGGGCCGCCTCGACGTCGGCGTCGCCATGGCTCCGCCGCTCATCCGAGCCGTGAAGGCCCGCCTGACCAGGGGCACGCGAGCCATCCTGGATGCGCCTCCGGGAACGAGCTGCCCGGTGGTCACCACGCTGCGGGGATCGGACTTCGTCCTGCTGGTCACCGAGCCGACGCCGTTCGGCCTCCACGACCTCGAGCTGGCCGTCCTGATGGTGAGGGAGCTGGGGATGCCGTTCGGCGTGGTGATCAACAGGGTCGGCATCGGCGATGACCGCGTGCACCGCTTCTGCGCCCGGGAGGAGATCCCTGTTCTCCAGGAGATCCCGGACGACCGGCGGATCGCGGAGGCCTACTCCCGCGGGAACCTGATCGTGGACGCCCTCCCCCAGTACCGGGGGCTCTTCGAGGACCTGATCGAGAGGATCATGAAAACGGGAAGTCGCCGGAGCCAGGATACAGGCGGATGAAGGAGCTCGTCGTCATCAGCGGAAAGGGCGGCACGGGGAAGACCAGCGTGACCGCATCGTTCGCCGTGCTCGCCGACCGGCCCGTCATCGCCGATTGTGATGTGGACGCGGCGGACCTGCACCTCGTCCTCTCCCCGCGCACGAGAGAAAGACATCCCTTCCGCAGCGGCCGTGAGGCCGTGATCCGGCCGGGTGACTGCATCGGCTGCGGGGCCTGTCTCGCGCACTGCCGGTACGACGCCGTCATCAGGCGCGGGGGCGGCGCCGGGGAGGCCGTGTTCACCATCGACCCCGTCGCCTGCGAAGGCTGCGGCGTGTGCGTGCGGTTCTGCCCGGCGAAAGCGATTGATTTTCCCGAGCGGCTCTGCGGCGAGTGGATGGTGTCGGATACCCGCTGCGGTCCGATGGTGCACGCCCGGCTGGGCGTGGCCGCGGAGAACTCCGGCAAGCTGGTCTCGACGGTCCGCCGGGAAGCGCGGCGGATCGCCGAGGAGGGGGACCATCCCCTCGTCGTGGTCGACGGGCCTCCGGGGATCGGCTGCCCGGTGATCGCATCGGTGACCGGCGCGTCCCTCGTCGTTGTCGTGACCGAGCCCACCGTGTCGGGCGAGCACGATCTGGAGAGGGTCCTCTCGCTCGCGCGGCATTTCGAGATCCCCGCGGCGGTCTGCGTGAACAAGTGGGATCTCAATCCGGAGATGACGGCTCGGATCGAGGAGAGAGCGGAACGAGCGGGCGCGCGGGTGGTCGGCCGCATCCGGTATGACGGCTCGGTGACCAGGGCGCAGATGGAGGAGCGGGCGGTGGTGGAGATCGAGGCTGACTGCGCTGCGGACATCCGGCGCATCTGGAACGAGCTGGCCCTGTAGAAGGCGGACACGGACATGGATTGCGGCGATCTCGAA
>JAFGKN010000256.1 GCA_016928605.1 Planctomycetota bacterium
AGCCGGATGCAGTAGTCCTGCACGTCCGGATCTGTGAGGGGGGGCGGGGAGCAATCCCCGTCCCCTACCTCGATCATCCGCATCGGCATCGGGAGCGGGAGCGGGAGCGGGAGAGGCCTTGGCCTCGGTCTCTGCCTCCGTCTCTGCCACCGCCACGGCCACCGCCACCGCCAAGGCCACGGCCACAGCCACGGCCACGGCCACGGCCACCGTCACTGCCACCGCCACGGCCACCGCCACTGCCACGGCCCGCCTCGGAAGCGATCTGGCCATCCAGCCCCTCGGCGCTATGATGGGCGCGGTATGCCCCTCTTTATCTGTCGTCACAGCGAGAAGGGAGTCCGCTGGGCGGTCGAGATCGGCGATGACGTCGATCCCATCCTGATCGGCCGATCCCGCGAGGCCCAGCTCTGCATCCCCGATGTCAGCGTCTCGAAGCGCCACGCGCGGATCGAGAAGCGCGCGGGCGGGCGGCACCGCTTTCGCGACCTCAAGAGCCGCAACGGAACGAGGGTGAACGAGTTCCTCCTCGAGGAGGGACCTCTCGAGGATGGCGACGAGCTGAAGGTGGGGAAGATCGCCATCCGCTTCTTCCGGGAGCGGCCGGCAGCGGTCGACGCCCTGGAGATCGCGGCGCCCGAGGCCGCGGAGCGGCTGCTGCGCCTCTTCGAGGAGCCGAGCGAGGGTCGCGAGGCCTCGGAGCCTCCCGCGCCCGAGCCCTCCGCGGGACGAGATCCGGTGGATGCGAGCCTGATGGCGGAGACGATCGTCGCGGACCATCCGGTCGTGGAGAGGCCGCCGGAGGATTCCCTCGAAGCGGGCGGGCGAGACGCGTCTCAGCCGCCTCGCGAGGAGCGGCCAGCAGCCTCGCGGCCAGGGCTCTGGCCCGAGCGGCCGCCCGCAGTGGGAGCGAAGCGCCGGGGCCGCCTCCTCCTGGAGGACGACACGCCGCTCGCCGATGTCCTCTCGGAGGCCGAGCGCGACCTCGCCCGCCGCCTCTCGCGCCGGCCTCTCGCTCCGCCGCCCTCCCGGCCAGGGGTGGGCAGCCCGGCGGTTCTCGTCATCGCCGGCGCGGTCCTGATCGCCCTCGGCTTCGCCCTGGGCTGGCTCGTGCGCGGCTGGGTGCCGGCAGGCTCGCCGCCCGAGCCCTCTCGCCCCTCGGGGGGAGCGGCCCCCGGAGCGCCCTCCGCCGCGTCATCGGCTCCGTCCGGGAGCGCGCCCGGCGCCGCGGCGGCCCTGGAGGGAGCGGCCGAGGATTCTTCCAGCAACGCCGCGGCTCCCGCCGCCTGGTGGACCCTGCTGGAGGGATCGCCCGCGGATCTGAGCGACCCGGAGAGTTCCCGCCGCGCTCTCTACCGCCTCTGTCTCGACCTGCTCGGCCGGCCGCCGGTCCGCGACGAGCTCCGCCGCTGGCTTCCGCTGCCGCACGAGGAACGATGGCGCCAGGTGTCGCAGGCGGCGCGCGACGGCGAGGCCGGCGGAAGGGATCCTCTTCCCACCGGCGCCGCCGAGGTCTTCGAGCGCATCTTCGGCCGCGCTCCTCTTCCCGGCGAGGTGGAGCGCCTCGTCGCGGTCGCCGCCGTGCGCGGCGTCGAGCCGGGGCAGGCGATCGCCTCGAGTCAGCTCTACGCCAGCTCGCGGCTCGTCCGGGCGCGCGGGCGCAACCGGTGGGCGCGCTCCCTCTGGGTGGACGTCCTCGACCGCATCCCCGACGAGAAGAACGTGGAAACCCTCCTCGGCGCGCTCGAGCAGACCGGCGATGAGCGGGAGCTCGTGCGCGTGCTGGTCTACTCCGCGCACGCGAAGGTCGGCCCGCAGGATGCGGACCTGGCGCTGGCGGAGTGGATCCGCGAGACGTTCGCGCGATTCCTCCTCCGCTTCCCGACCCAGGCGGAAGAGAGGCAGGCGCTCGAGGAGATCCAGCGGTCGCCGGAGGGGTGGCGCGACGTGGTCCAGTCCCTCGCGCTCAGGCCGGACTACTCGCAGTACTGAGACCGGCTGCGGGGCTGAAGGGGCTTTCCCGGATTTCCAACCTCGATCCAACAGGTTTCCAACATCTCCGGGGTAGGCTTCCAGCATGGCATGTGGCATGTGGGGAGATCGCCAGCAGGCCTCGAACCAGAAGGAGGCGGATCATGAACCGGTCGCTCGCAGGACTCGCACTCGTCGCGGTGTTGATCGTCGGTGGGGGGCTGACGGCCCAGGACGCGGCGGAGCCGGCGGAAAAGGCCGCCGAGGAGGCGGCAGGGAAGATCGTCGAGACCGGTGCCGACCGGCTGATGAAAGCCGAGCTGCTCGAGGTCTCGAGCGGCGAGCTGGAGAAGGCGATGGAGATCTACTCCGCCATCGCCGCCGAAGAAGACGCTTCCGCCGAGGTCCGCGCGCGGGCGAAGCTCTACCTCGGACGCTGCCTGCGCAAGCGAGGCGAGCTGGAGCGCGCCAAGAAGGTCCTCGCGGAGGTCGTCGAGTCCTTCCCGGACCAGACGGACGTGGTCCGTAGGGCGCGCGGCTATCTGAAGGAGCTCGAGAGCGGAAAGGCCGAGAACCCGCGCTTCGACTGGATCGGAGACCTGCAGCGCAATCCCGAGATCCAGGCGCGGATCTTCGACTGGATCATGGACCTCGTCGACCCGGGCGAGGGCCAGACCAGCGACAAGGCGCGCATCGCGGGCCGCCAGCTCCTCGCGATCGGCACGGTGGCGCTGCCGATGCTCGAGCAGGCCGCGGGCTCATCGCGCGATCCTGCCCACCGCCGCCGCGTGGCGCTGATCCTCATCCACCTGGGCCGCCACGAGTACCTCGACGCGGCCCTGCCGCCGGCGCACGACTACTGGGACCGGTACGAGCCGCTGCTGGAGAGCCTCGTCGAGAGCGTCCTCTCGGCCACGCAGGCCGAGAGGGACCGGCTGCGGAAGGCGCTCGAGGCGCAGCCGGAGGCGGGCAAGACCGGCGGCATCCGCGACCTGCTGCTCGTCGCCGCGGGGGAGAGGAGCGATCTCGCCGCGCGGCTCGCGCGGTTCGAGGGGCGCTCGGTCGGCGGGGGAATCCAGACACTTCCCCGATACTACGGCCGCGAGGAGATCGTCGAGCAGCTCGCCTCGGAGGAGACCGGCCAGGCGGCGCTGGCGGCGCGGATCCTCGACCCGGCGGCGCGCGAGAACACTCCCTACGAGTACCTGCGGCTGCTCGAGGAGAGGGCGCCGGAGCGGCTCGCCGCCGACCACTACCTCGCCTGCGCGACGAACCTCGCCCGCCGTGGTGGCAACATGATGGATCTCATCCCCGAGCTGGAGAAACGCGGCGCGCTGGCGCGGCTCCTCGAGAGCCCCGAGAGGGAGGCGATCCTCCTCCTGATTCCCCGCATCTTCGATGCTCTCTACGTGAGGCCGAACCGGATGTCGAGCGCGCCGGCCGAGTGGGCCGTGCTGCTGCGGGCCGCGGGGGAGCTCGCCGCCGGCCCATTGCCTGTCGAGCCCCGCCCCGTTCCCCCTCGACGCCCTTCGGGTAACGAGCTTGTCGCCATGGCGCGGGAAGCCCGCCGCCAGCTGCTCTCGCTGGCCCAGGTCAACGACGGCGCGATCGGCGAGTGCCTGGTCTATCTTCGCTCGGAACGCTTCGGTGTCGACGATCTGCCGGTCGGTGAATTCACGCCGTCGGCCGCCTACGCGGAGGCGATGGCGACGCTCCTCGAGTGCGAGAATCCCGCCGCGATCATCCTCGCCCTCGAGTCGCTCTCGAATGCCCCCGCGGGCGTCGGGCCCGAGGTGGTCGATGAGCTCGAGAAGCTGGTCCTCGATCCGCCCGACCTCCACCTGCACGAGCTCGCGATCCACGCTCTTCTGCGCCGCTTCACGACGCGGCCGGAGACGGGGCCCGAGGTGGCGCGCATCCTGCTCGCGGACTACGCCCAGCGCGCCGGGAAGGACGTGCCGGAGGAGTACTTCACGTCGCCGCTGGCCGGCTTCACGCAGGTGGGGCAGATCCAGAGGGCCTACACCTTTCATCTCGTGGAGCAGGATTCCGGTCTAGGCCGCGAGATCCAGATCTTGGCTACACCGGGGGCCAAGCGCGTCGGTCCGCGGCCGAAGATCAGCAGCTTGCGCTTCTACTCGAGCGGCGAGCCTTCCCCCGAGTCGTGGGTCTTCCCGCTCGCCGGGCAGGCAGCGCTCACCGAGATCCATCCCTTCCTGCTACCGGCGGCGCGGCTCGATTTCCTCGATCGCGATCCGCACAGCCTCTACGGCTGGATCTACATCCAGCTCGACAGGCGGGTCCACGTGGAACGGTTGGTGCGCGACCTCGCGGGCGACCGGATCACTGACCGAGCTGTCGTGATCCGCGGCCTCGAGATCCTCCGACGCCGGGAGCGTGAGGTGCAGGATCTCCTCGAGCGCGACATGCTCCGACCCGAGCTCCTGGATCTTATGAAGAGCGTCGCCCTCGACTCGAGCGGCGAGATCTCCGTAGAGCTGCGCTTCTTCGCCGTGGAGCTTTTCCAGTGGAGAGGCTCCGCCACCTGGTTCGACTGGCCGGAGCTCCTCAACGGGGACGATCCCCTGGCGGGGAGGCTCGCGGATCTGGTCGGCGGAATCGTTCAGTACGAGGCCTACAAGGACGACGAAGACGTCGCCCATGGTGAACTGTTGGGCTCGTCCTTCTCCTCCGAGCAGCGCCGCGCGATCTTCCGCGCGGCGCTCGAGAGCTCCTCGGTCGAGTGCCGAGAGGTCGCCTACGGCTGCGTGGACGCCTACGTCGAGGATCCCGCCGAGCGGCTCGAGATCTACCGGAAGGGGGCCCGGGATCCGGAAGTCCAGCGATCGCTCTTTCTCCATCTCATGGATCGAGGCGCGAAGAAGGAGTACGCCGAGATCCTGGCCCTCACGGTCCGGTGGGGGAACTGGTTTTTCCCCCAGACTCAATCGATCCGAACGCCACAGATTGTCATCAAAGCTATCGACAAGTGGCCCAGCGAATCGCGCGCCTTGCTCGCCGAGGTGGCCGCGGAGAGCGTGAACGCGCAGTGGCGCTGGTTGTTCCTGACGGACGACGACCTCTTCTCGTCACTCGAGGATCCGTTTCCCATCCTCGAGAAGCTCATCCAGGATGTTGACGACGACGTCCGGAACAGGGCGGTTGATCGCCTCCTGGGGAGCCGCAGCGTGAAGGCGGTGCCGCTGCTCTCGAGGCTCGCCGATCAGAGCCAGGACGCACAGGTGAGGGCCAATATCGCTCGGTGCCTCGCCAACATCGATACCCAGGAATCTCTGGCTCCTCTGGCCCGGCTGGCGGAGGACGAGAATACCGAGGTCCGAAACCTCGCGATCCAGAGCCTAGAAACGGTCCGGGCGCGCCTCGAGGCTCGCGAGCGGTGGGATGGAGTCATCGAAAAGTTCCGCGCCAAGGAGAAGGAGGAGACACCGGACGCGCCATGAGCCGCATCGTCCTCCTCTACATCCTCTGCATCCTCCTCCCCGGAGCCGTGCTCTCCGCGCTGGCCTTCCGTCTCGCCGCGCGCGAGCGGGATGACGCCGAGCGCTCGATCGCGCGGCGGCTCGAGGAGGCGGCCGCCAGCTGCGCCCGTCCGGCCGAGAGTGCCCTGGCCGCGGCGGGCGCGAGGGCGAATGCGATGCTCGATGCGGCTCTGAGCGAGGAGACTCCGGACGACACCGCGGAGGACGACGCGCTCGTCGCGTTCTGCTCGCCGGGCGGCGCCATCCGCTGGACGCGCGATGCGCCGGTGACGTCAAGCGAAGACCTCGCCGCCAGCGAGGATGAGCTGCGCTGCTTCCGGCTCTCCATCGAGGGGGGCGAGAGCTACGAGCTGGCGGTGGGGGACGCGGCGCGCGCGATCGACGCCTACGCCTTCTACCTCCCCCGCATCCGGGCTCCGTCGCTCCGCGCGCAGCTCCGCTTCCGCGTCGCGAGGGCCGCGCTGGCGGATGGACAGACGCCGCTGGCCACCGCCATCCTGCGCGGACTCGTGAACGAGGCGCGGGGCTTCTTCACCGAGGAAGGTTTGCCCGTCGACCTGCTCGCCATGGAGAGGCTTCTCGCGCTCGATCTCATCGATGCGGATGCACGGCGCGATCTGGCGGAGCAGCTCCGGCGCGAGCACCGCCGCTGGCCGACCGCTCTGCTCGAGCACATCGCGCGCCGCGGCGCGCTCGTCGATCCCGATCTCGAACGCATCCTCGCCGAGCGCGCGTCCCTCGAGGCGAAGATCCGCCGCCAGCGCGAGCGTCTTCGCCAGGTGGAGGCGGTTCTCGATGGCGAGGACCTCCTCCTCGGCCGGAGCCTCCCCTCCGGCGACCTGGCCGTCGCGCGCGCCCTCATCGAGTGGCCTTCCTTCGTCCTCGACGGCGAGTGGGACGTGGAGATCGAAACCGAAGAGGCCCCGCGCACGTCGCCGCCGCCGGGCGCGATCGATCGGCCCCTGCGGATCGACGGCGGCGCCCCGATCGTCGCTCGGCTGCGTCTCACCGCGCGGGCCTACGACGAGGAGATCGCGCGCGCGGAGCGGATCTGGACCTTCGGCTGCGTCCTCGTCGCCTTCACGATCCTGCTGACCCTGGCGGGAGGATTCGCGCTCCTGCGGATCCTGATCCGCGAGCGGCGGCTGACGTTGCTCCGCGCGCGGCTCCTCGCGAATGTGTCGCACGAGCTGAAGAGCCCGGTGACGTCCATCCGCATGTTCAGCGAGATGCTCGCCGAGGATCCGCTCGATGACACGCGCACGCGCCGTTTCGGAAAGCTCCTGCGCGCCGAGAGCCTGCGGCTCGGCCAGCTCATCGAGAACCTGCTCGACTTCTCGCGGCTCGGCCGCAAGGAGGTCGACCTCGAGATGGAGCCGGTCGACGTCGCCGGGGTGCTCCACCGCGTGGCCGAGGGCTTCGGCTACCGCGCGCGCGAGAAGGGCATCGCCTTCGAGATCAACCTGCCGGATGCCGAGCGGCCGGCGCCGAGCGACGAACGGCTGGTGACGGTGGCCAGCGCACCGGCGATCGAGCGCATCGCGCTCAACCTGCTCGACAACGCGCTCAAGTACCGCCGCGCGGAGACGCCGCGCATCCGGCTCTCCGCAAGGCGCGGCGAGCGCTCCGTCCAGGTCTCCGTGGCCGACAACGGCCCCGGCATTCCAGCGGCCGAGAGGGAGCGCGTGTTCGAGGAGTTCTACCGCGTCCGGTACGATGACTACGCGATCCGCGGCTCGGGGCTCGGCCTCGCTCTCGCGCGCCGCCTCGCGCGCAAGATGGGCGGCGAGATCCGCCTCGAGAGCCGCGTGGGAGAGGGGAGCACTTTCACCCTCGAGATTCCTCTGAGAGAATGACGGCGCCGGGAGGAGGTCCAGATGTCGAAGGCCCGCATCCTCGTCGTCGAAGATGATTCCGCGATCCTCGCCGCGCTGCGGGAGAAGCTGGCGATCGAAGGTTACTCGGCCGCGGTGGCCGAGGATGGCGAAGCAGCGCGCGAGGCTCTCGCGGACGA
>JAFGKN010000257.1 GCA_016928605.1 Planctomycetota bacterium
TGCTCGTCCGCTCCACCGCCGCCATGCTCATCGTCCTGCCGCTCGCGCGCGGTCCCGCCGAGGAGGCGCCCCTCGGCGAGGGGCTGCGCGGCAACGCCCACACCATCGCCGGTCCGGCGCCCGGGCAGGATCGCTCGGAGTGGCTCGCCGCCTTGCGCGCGTACCGCGCAGGCGTTCGCTCCGGCCCGCCCCGGCTCGACCGGTCCATCTACGACCGCGCCGACCTCGCCTGGATGCGCCGGAGCATCACGTGCCATTTCACGTTCCTCTACGACCGCTCCATCTACGATCCCGAGACGGGACGGTACGCGCTGGACGAGTTCCTCGACGAAGGGGAGCGCGAGTTCGGCGGCTACGACATCCTCGTCCTCTGGCAGGGCTATCCCAGGCTCGGCGTCGACCCGCGGAACCAGTTCGACATGTACCGGGACCTGCCGGGAGGTTTGCCCGGACTCCGCGAGATCGCGAAGAAGGCACACCGTCGCGGCGTGCGGATCTTCGTCGATTACAACCCCTGGGACCGGGCCACGCGGCGCGAGGGCCGGAGCGACGAGGAAGCGCTCGCCGATCTGGTGGCCGGCATGGACGCGGATGGAATCTTCCTCGACACGCTTTCAGCGGCCTCGCCGGGCCTCCGCGCGCGGATCGACGCGGCCCGCCCGGGCGTCGTCCTCGCGAGCGAGATCCATCCCCCGATCGCGCAGCTCTCCCTGCTCAGCTCCTCCTGGGCCCAGTGGCTCGAGGACCCGCATCCACCCGGCCTCCTCCATCTCAAGTGGATCGAGCCGCGCCACATGCAGCACCAGATCCGCCGGTGGGACCGCGACCACTCCGCGGAGATCGAGGCGGCCTTCTTCGGCGGCAGCGGGGTGCTCGTGTGGGAGAACATCTTCGGCGCGTACAACCCGTGGCCGCGCGAAAACCGCCGCGCGTGGCGGCGAGCCTCTCGCATCCTGCGCGCCGCCGGCGACCTCGTCTCGAGCGAGAGCTGGGATCCCTTCGTCCCCACGCTCCAGCCGACGCTCTTCGCTCATCGCTGGCCCGGCGACGGCGTGACGCTCTTCACCCTCCTCAACCGGGGCCCGCCCCTCGAGGACCGGCCGCTCCTGGATGTCGCGCTGCCCGAAGGGGCTCGCTTCTTCGACCTGCACGGCGGCCGGCACCTCGCCGCGGCACGGGAGGACGGCGCCTGGAGGATCACGGGCTCCGTGCGCAGGCTCGGCGCCATCCTCGCCGTCCAGAGTGCGCAGGATCCCGCGTGGCTCGCGCCGCTTCTCGCCGCGCAATCGCGGGACGCGGATGATCCCGCCGGCGAGGATGCCCGCAACCGCGCTCGTTCGCTGGCGCGCCCGCGGCCGGTCGAGCGGACATCGCCCGCAGAGCACGATCGCCCTCCGCCGGGCATGGTGCTGGTGCCGGGAGGAGAGCTCCGCATGCGCCTGGAGCACCGGCGCCGCGAGTGCGGCTGCTACCCCGATCCCTCGCTCCCCGAGGCGGAGCACGCGCGCTTCACCTGGGGGCACCCCCACGCGGAGATCATCCGCCACGATATCGGCCCCATCCGCGTCGAGCCCTTCTTCATCGACGAGGCGGAGGTGACCAACGAGCAGTACCGGCGCTTCCTGGAGGCGAGCGGATATCGCCCGCGCCATCCGGAGAGCTTCCTCCGCCACTGGCCCGGGGGCCGCATGCCCGCCGAGGTCGCCGAGCTGCCGGTGGTGTACGTCGATCTGGACGACGCGCGCGCCTACGCGGCCTGGGCCGGCAAGAGGCTGCCCACCGAGGAGGAGTGGCATCTGGCGGCCCAGGGCTTCGACGGCCGCGCCTGGCCCTGGGGAGAGGCCTTCTCCGCCGAGCGATGCAACACGACCGGCGACCGCCTGCTTCCGGCGCGCTCCCTGCCCTCGGGCCGCAGCCCCTGGGGCTGCTTCCACATGGCGGGCAACGCCTGGGAGTGGACGGAGAGCGAGCGTGACGATGGCCACACGCGGTTCGTGATAATCCGCGGCGGGAGCTACTTCCGGGCCGAAGGCAGCATCTGGTACGTGGAAGGAGGGCCGCGGCCCTGCAGCCATCACGCGAAGTTCCTCCTCCTGTGGCCGGGGCTCGACCGCTGCGCGACCATCGGCTTTCGCTGCGTGCGCGATGTGCGCTAGACGCCGCGCGCGCCGCTGCGCTCCTGCGCGCTCGCCGCGGCAGGCGCAGCGGGCGGTTCGGCGGCGAAAAAGGGACCGGCTGGCACTTGCATGTGATGCGCAGGCGAGTCATCTTACCGAGTCCGAGCAGCGGAGACAGCGATCCGCGGCGCGGGAGAGTTTCCGTCATCACCGCTGGCTGAAACCGAGACATGAGAAGAGAGTCCTTCGACGTGACCGTGCTGGGATCGGGCCCCGGCGGATACATCGCGGCCATCCGTGCGTCCCAGCTCGGACGCCGCGTGGCCATCGTGGAGAGCCGCCACCTCGGCGGGGTATGCCTCAACTGGGGCTGCATCCCGACCAAGGCGCTGCTGAAGATCGCCGAGCAGTACGAGTTTCTGCAGGAATCGTCCGCGTGGGGGTTCGAGATCCCGCGCTCGGAGGTGAACTGGGACCGCGTCGTCCAGAAGAGCCGCGCGGCCGCCGATCGCCTCTCCAAGGGCGTCGAGTTCCTGATGCGGAAGAACAAGATCGAGGTCTTGCGCGGGCGCGGCCGCTTCCTGTCGGCCAACCGGATCCTGGTCGAGGGGCCCGAGCAGGACGGCGTCGAGGTCCAGACGACGCACTCGATCATCGCCACCGGCGGCCGGCCATCCACGCTCCCCGGCATCGAGCCTGACGGCCGGAGCATCATCACGAGCAAGGAGGCGATGGTCCTGCCCCGGATTCCGAAGACGATGACCGTCATCGGCGCCGGGGCGATCGGCCTCGAGTTCGCCTACTTCTACTCGGTCTTCGGCAGCGAGGTGACGATCGTCGAGTACCTCCCGCGCATCCTTCCGGGAGGCGACCCCGAGATCTGCGAGGCCCTCGCGCGAGCGCTGCGCAAGAGGAAGATCAAGATCCACACGTCGAGCAAGGTCGTCGGCGTCCAGCGGCAGGGAGAGAAGGTCGTGACGCGCGTGGAATCCGGCGGCGCCACGTCCGAGCTCGAGTCCGAGCTGGCGCTCGTCGCCATCGGCGTGCGCGGCAACGTGGAGGACATCGGGCTGGAGGAGATCGGCGTCCGCACGGAGAAGGGCTTCATCCCCGTGGACGGCCACTGCCAGACGAACGTCCTGGGCGTCTACGCCATCGGCGACGTCATCGGTCCGCCCGCGCTGGCCCACGCGGCGTCCGCGGAGGGCATCCTCGCCGTGCAGCACCTGGCCGGCAAGGATCCGGAGCCGATCGACTACCACAACATCCCCGCCTGCATCTACTGCCACCCGCAGGTCGCGAGCGTCGGCCTGAGCGAGCCGGAAGCGATCGAGGCCGGATACGACGTGCAGGTGGGACGGTTTCCATTCTCGGCCAACGGCAAGGCCGTGGCGGTGGGAGAGACGACGGGACTGGTGAAGATCATCGGCGAGCGGGATTCGGGGGAGATCCTCGGCGCTCACATCATCGGCCCCGAGGCGACCGAGCTGATCGGCGAGCTGGCCCTGGCCCGCTCCGCCGAGCTGACCGTCCACGACATCCACCACGCGATCCACTCGCACCCGACGCTCTCCGAATCGATCATGGAGGCGGCGGCCGACTGGGCCGGCGAGGCCACCGGGATCTGAGAACCGGCGTGTAGCAACGAGGTGACTGGCAGAGAAGCAGCGAGAGATCCGGGCATGGATGCTTCCTGGAAGCGGGACCTGATCAAGAAGTACGAGTCAGTCCTGGACTGCTTCGGCCCGAGCGAGAAGAAGCTGCTCTTCGAGCTGCACTCCCTCCTGGACTGCCTCCCCGACCATGCCAGACACGAGCTGGCGGGCGTCGTGCTGCGCGCTGCCGGACGCCTGCCGCAGCTCGTCCAGGCCATCGACTCCTATCCGATCGCGCCCGAGTACCAGCGGCTGGGACGCCGCGAGCGGAACGTCCACTCGCTTCTCGACGGCCTCTGCCGCCGCGACTGGCTTCCCGTCGACTTCTCGATGCCGACCGGCGCGCTGATGGGAAGAGCGCTCGTCCTCGCCCGGATGAACTTCCTCAAGGCGATGGACTACACCCTCGAGCTTTCCCCTGACGAGAGGGTGATCCGATTCCGCGAGGCGCTGCGCGGCCTCATCGACGACGCGATCTTCAGCAAGCTGGCGGAGGACCTGCTCACCCATGCCGTCGCCAACCCTCTGAACACCTACAAGCTCCGCCACGCGGCCGCCCGCAAGCTCCTGAGCATGTGGAACAACTGGGTGCGCCAGCCGGTGTCCGACTTCCCCTCGGTGCTGCTCTCCGCCTGGAAAGCCCGCATGAAGGTCGACGCGATCTACGGCAGCCTCTTCGGCATCCAGGAGATGCTCTCGCTGATGCGCGAGGAGTGCCCGCCGGAGTTCGTCACCTATTTCACGCGCGACCAGGTGACGCTCGACGAGACGGAGGCGTTCCGCGAGTTTCTCTTCGGGATCCCGTACGAGGATCTGCAGGAGCTGCAGGAGTACATGAAGAGCAACAACGTCGCGGTGCTCAGCCGCGAGCAGGTCGGCACCATCCTCGAGATCCCGCCACGGCCGCGCCAGTCGGGCGACCTGAGCGCCGAGGAGGTTTGCGCGTCGTACTGGCGGCGAAGCATCCGGAGCGAGTACCGAGCGCTCTCGTCCAGCCCCGGCCCGCGCAAGACGGCCGAGGGGTACATCATGGAGCACATCCTGAGGCAGGAGCTCTGAGCCGGCCAGGGAGGACGCAGCCGCAGCGGCGATAGCGGGAAGCCGGAGGCAGCGGCATCCGCAGCGGCATCGGCCGGGGGCAACGGCAACGGCAAAGGCAGCCGCATCGGCGCGCGGATTCGGCCATCCGACTCGGCATCCGACTCCGCGTCAGTCATCGGCCGCCAGCACCGATGGCGCTATAATGCCTTCTCGGCCGCTCCCGGAACCCTTACCCGAGTTGTCAGCCGTGACCGATTCCCTCGCCTCTCCCCTCGAGCGATTCTCGGCGCCGGTGCGCGCATGGTTCCGCTCCGTCTTCGGCCGGCCGACCCGGGCGCAGGCGCAGGGATGGCGATCGATCCTCGAAAACCGCTCCACGCTGCTCCTGTCTCCAACGGGCTCGGGGAAGACGCTGGCCGCGTTCCTGGCAGCCATCGACCGCATCATCCTCTCGCCGCCGCCCGACGTAGCCCGGCGCTGCCGCGTGCTCTACGTCTCGCCGCTGAAGGCGCTGGCGGTCGACGTGGAGCGCAACCTGCGGTCCCCCATCGCCGGGATCGCCGCCTGTGCCGAGACGGCCGGCCTTGCCTTTCACGCGCCGGCGGTGGCGATTCGCTCCGGCGACACTCCCGCCGCCGAGCGCGCGCGCATGGCGCGCAGACCGCCGGACATCCTGATCACCACCCCGGAGTCCCTCTACCTGGTGCTCACCTCGGCCGCCCGCCGCATGCTCGCCTCGGTAGAGACGGTGATCGTCGACGAGATCCACTCCATCGCCAGCAGCAAACGCGGCGCGCACCTGGCTCTCTCCCTGGAGAGGCTCGAGTCCCTGAGAAGCGATGGTTCGCCTCCGCTGCAGAGGATCGGTCTCTCCGCGACGCAGCGCCCCCTGGAGGAGGTGGCGCGGCTGCTGGGAGGTGGGACGGTCACCGGCGACGTCTGGCTGCCTCGCGACGTCGATATCGTCGATGCCGGCTCCCGCAACGCGATCGACCTCACGATCGAGGTCCCGGTGGAGGACATGTCGCGGCCGGAGAAGGACGCCTCGCGGCCACCGCCAGCCGCGACGTCGGCTCCGCCGCGCCGCTCCGTCTGGCCGTCGATCCACCGGCGCCTCGCCGAGCTGGTTCGCGCGCACCGCTCGACGATGATCTTCGTCAACAGCCGCCGGCTCGGCGAGCGCCTGGCCACCGCGCTCAACGAAGAAGCCGGCGAGGAGATCGCGCTCGCGCACCACGGATCGGTGGCGCGCGAGACGCGCCTCGAGATCGAGGACCGGCTGAAGCGCGGGGACCTTCCGTCCATCGTCGCCACCTCCTCGATGGAGCTCGGCATCGACATGGGCGCCGTCGACCTCGTCATCCAGGTCGAGGCTCCACCATCGATCGCCTCCGGCCTCCAGCGCATCGGCCGCTCCAACCACGCGGTGGGAGAGACGCCGCGCGGCGTGATCTTTCCCAGACACCGCGGAGATCTTCTCCCCTGCGCGGCGGCGGCCACCAGCATGCTGGAGGGCAAGGTGGAGGAGAGCCGCTATCCCCGCAACCCCCTCGACGTGCTGGCGCAGCAGATCGTAGCCATCACTGCGGTCGAGGAGCAAACCGTCGATGACCTCTACGATCTCGTCCGGCACGCGGCTCCCTTCGCCGACCTGCCGCTCTCGGCGCTGGAAAGCGTCCTCGACATGCTCTCCGGTCGCTACCCGTCCGAAGAGTTCAGCGGCCTGCGAGCTCGCGTCACCTGGAATCGGCTGAAGGGCACCCTGAAGGCCCGCGAGGGAGCCCAGGCCATCGCCGTCTCCAGTGGAGGCACGATTCCGGACCGCGGCCTCTACGGCGTCTTTCTCGCCGGCGACGACTCGAGACGCAGCCGGCGCGTGGGAGAGCTCGACGAGGAGATGGTCTTCGAGACGCATCCCGGCGACGTGTTCCTCCTCGGGGCATCGTCCTGGCGCGTCGAGCAGATCACGCACGACCGCGTGATCGTCTCGCCGGCCCCTGGCGAGCCCGGCAAGATGCCGTTCTGGCACGGCGATCGTCCGGGGAGGCGGGTCGACTTCGGCCGGGCGATCGGGCGCCTCGCTCGCGAGCTCTCGGCAGCTCAGCCCGACGCGGCGCGGGAGCGGCTGGAGAGCCGGCACGGCATGGACGGCAAGGCGGCGGCCTACCTCGTGGCCTACCTCGCCGACCAGGCCAAGGCCACGGGCGAGGTTCCCAGCGACCGCGCCATCATCGTCGAGCGCTACCTCGATGAAGTGGGAGACTGGCGCCTCTCGATCCTCTCCCCCTTCGGCGCGGCGGTCCACGCTCCGTGGGCCATGGCTGCGACCGAGCAGTTCGAGAAGGAGACCGGCCTGCGGGTCGACACGCTCTGGTCCGACGACGGCATGGTCTTCCGCGTGCCCGAGACCGGCGAACCTCCCGACATCTCCATGCTCCTGCCCGATCCCGACAACATCGAGGAGCTCGTCGTCCGCCGGCTTTCCTCGACCGTCCTGTTCGCCGCCCGCTTCCGCGAGAACGCCGCGCGGGCGCTCCTCTTGCCGCGCCGGCGGCCGGGACGCCGCAATCCCCTCTGGGTGCAGAGAAAACGATCTTCCGATCTGCTGTCCGTCGCCGCGCGGTATCCATCCTTCCCGATCATCCTCGAGACGTACCGCGAGTGCTTGCGTGACGTCTTCGATCTGCCCGCCCTGGTGGACCTCCTGCGACAGTTGCGATCGCGCCGCATCCGGGTCGTTGCCGTCGACTCCCGCACCCCTTCGCCATTCGCATCGTCACTGCTTTTCTCCTACGTCTCGAACTTCATCTACGAGGGCGACGCTCCGCTGGCGGAGCGTCGCGCCCGGACCCTCGGCATCGACCAGGCGCAGCTCCGGGAACTGCTCGGCGAGGCCGAGCTGCGCGAGCTCCTCGACGCGAAGGTCATCGAAGAAGTGGAGATCTCCCGCCAGCGGCTCGACGGCGAGCGTACGGTTCGCCACCCCGACGGCGTGCACGACCTGCTGCTCGAGCTCGGCGCCCTCTCGAGGGAGGAGATCGAGTCGCGCTGCGAGGCTCCCGCTGTAGCCAAGGACTGGATCGAGTCGCTCGCCGCCGAGCGAAGGATCTTCGCGCTGCGGATGGGCCCGGAGGAGCGGTGGGCGGCGGCGGAAGACGCCGCCCGCCTGCGGGACGCGCTCGGGGTCGAGCTGCCGCCGGGGATGCCTGCCGCGCTGCTCGAGCCGGTGAGCAGCCCGCTGGATGATCTGGTGTCCCGGTACGCCCGCGCGCACGGGCCGTTCACTGCGCGGGAGGCCGCCGCTCGTCTGGGCCTGCAGCCGGCGCGCGTCGAGCAAGCCCTCGAACGGCTCGAGTCGTCCGGCAGAATTGTCGGCGGATCGTTCCTCGCCGCGGGACGGGGCCGCGAGTGGTGCGACGGAGAGGTCCTCCGCCTTCTCAAGCGGAGATCGCTCTCTCGACTGCGGGCAGAAATCGACCCCGTCGACCCGCCCGTCCTGGCCTGCTTCCTGCTCGACTGGCAGGGAGTGACGCGTCCCCGGCGCGGCGTGCAGGGAGTTCTCGATGCCATCGATCAGCTCCAGGGCTGTCCGCTGGTCGCTTCCGCGCTCGAGAGCGAGATCCTCCCGGCGCGCGTGGCCGATTACGAGCCGTGGATGCTCGACGAGCTGTGCGCATCGGGAGAGCTGATCTGGCGCGGCATCGATCCGATCGGCGAAAGCGACGGCCGCATCGCCCTCTACCCGCGCCAGCAGTACCCGCTCCTCACGCCAGAGTCCGGCGCGGAGGCGAACGAGCTCGGCCGCAGGCTGCTCGAGATCCTCGAGCGCGGCGGGGCGAGCTTCTTCGCTCCGATCGCAGCAGAGACCGGAGCGTTCCGCGCGGATCTGCTCGCGGCGCTCTGGGATCTGGTCTGGGCCGGCCGCGTCACCAACGACACGCTCGCGCCCCTGCGGTCCCGCCTGCGGAGCTCAAGCGCCGAAGAGAAACGGCGGCGCGGACGGACCTCGCGCCTCCGAAGGTGCGGCGCGCCGCCGGGAAGCGAGGGCCGCTGGTCGCTGCTGCCTCGCCAGGAGGGCACTGAGACCGAGCGCAGGACAGCACTCGTGCAGACCCTCCTGGAGCGATACGGGATCCTGACGAGGGAAGCGGTCCTCGCCGAGGGAGTCGCGGGAGGCTTTGCGGCGGTCTATCCCGTGCTCAAGGCGATGGAGGAGGCGGGCCGCATCCGGAGGGGCTACTTCGTGTCCGCCCTGGGCGCCGCGCAGTTCGCCCGGGGAGGAGCCGATGACCGGCTGCGCCAGCTCCGCACGCCGCCATCCGAAGACGCTGACCGCGTCCTCGTCCTCTCCGCAGTCGACCCGGCGCAGCCGTACGGATCGATCATCCCCTGGCCCTCGCGGCAGGACGCGCGCCTCGAGCGCCGCGCGGGCGCGAAGATCCTTCTCTGGCGCGGAGAGCCGGTCGCTTACCTCGGCCGCAGCGAGCGCGACCTGGTGACGCTCCTTCCCGATCGAGAGCCCTGGAGCAGCCGCGCGAGCGGGGCTCTGGCGCATGCCCTCTCGGAGATGGTGGAGTCGGGCGGCCGGCGGGCCCTGCTCATCGCGTCGATCGACGGCGAGGAGCCGGCGAGGTCGCCGCTGGCAGCGCATCTCCAGGCGCAGGGCTTCCGCCCGGGAAGCGCCGGCTACCTGAGGCGCGCCGCGGCCGGGCCGTTCTCACGTCCGCGCCCCTGGTTGGAGACCGGCGACGACGGATCCGACGCCGAGGACTCTGGTGCCTGACGGCCATCCTCGCGCATCCTCGCAGCCCTCGCGCGCCGTTTTCGCCGCCTGGACGTCCACCGGCCATGCTGATGAGATGAGCGGCGCTGCCGGACGGAAGCTCGCGGACCACCGAACCGTGCAGCGATCGAATCTCCTCGACAGCAGGCTTTCCCTTGGGAGTGCAGCGCCATCCCTGATACCATGACCCCGGAGTGGAATTTCCCGCCGCCCGGCGGGCTCGACAGAGAGAAAGGATCGCGATTCATGGATCGACAGAGCCAACGGACAGATGACCGTGCATCCACCACCACCCGCCGCCGCTTTCTCGGCGCGGCCGGCGCCGCCTCGCTGGCGCTCGCGCCCCGCTTCCTGCCGGCGGCGATCTCCTCGCCTCCCGGCGAGAAGCTCAACATCGCGGGCGTGGGCATAGGCGGCATGGGACACGGAAACATCCGCGCGATGGGAGGGGAAAACATCGTCGCCCTCTGCGACGTCGATCAACGCCACGCGGGGGGCTGCTTCCGGGACTTTCCCAAGGCGGCGAAGTACATCGACTACCGCAAGATGCTCGAGACTCAGAAGGACATCGAGGCGGTGATGGTCGCGACGCCCGACCACATGCACGCACCGGTCGCGATGATGGCCATCCGCCTGGGCAAGCACGTCTACTGCGAGAAGCCGCTGACGCACACCGTGTTCGAGGCGCGCGAGCTCGCGAAGGCGGCGCGCGAGCACAAGGTCGCCACCCAGATGGGCAACCGCGGCCAGGCGAGCGAGGGCGTTCGGTTCCTCTGCGAGTGGATCTGGGACGGAGCGATCGGGCCGGTGCGCGAGCTGCACCTGTGGACCGACCGTCCGCGGCGCGGAATCTTCGACACGTACTGGCCCCAGGGCGTCGACCGCCCGGCGGACGCGCCTCCCGTCCCCGACTGGATGACCTGGGACCTCTGGCTCGGCGTGGCTCCCGAGCGCCCGTACCATCCCGCCTACGCGCCTTTCGTCTGGCGCGGCTGGTGGGACTTCGGGACCGGCGCCCTCGGCGACATCGGATGCCACGCGCTCGACGCCTTCGTCCGGGCGCTCCGCCTCGGACCGCCCGAGAGCGTGGAGGCCTGCTCGAGCCCCGTCAACGACGAGACCTATCCCGTCTCATCCATCGTGACGTACCAGTTCCCGGCGCGCGGCGACATGCCGCCCCTGACCCTCATCTGGTACGACGGAGGCCTCCGGCCGCCGCGCCCCGTCGAGCTCGAGGAGGGCCGCCAGCTCGGCAGCTACACCAACGGCGCGCTGCTCATCGGAGACAAGGGCAAGATGATGTCGGCAGGGTCCGGCAGCCCCCCCGTGCTCATCCCCGAGGCGAAGGCCAGGGAGTACAAGGCTCCCCCGAAGACGCTGCCCCGCTCGATCGGCCACTACGAGGAGTGGATCGCGGCCTGCAAGGGAGGCGATCCCGCCGGCTCGAGCTTCGACCACGCGGGGCCGCTGACGGAGACCGTGCTGCTGGGGAACATCGCGCTGCGCAGGGCGATGCGCGAGAAGCTCGCCCGCAAGCGGCTGATGTGGGACAGCGAGAGCATGAAGTTCCCGAACGCCCCCGAGGCGAACCCGTACGTCCACAAGGAGTACCGCGCCGGCTGGACGCTCTGACGAGGGGGAAGCCATCAGGCTCGAGATGTCGTTTCACCACTGAGCCGCGGAGGCACGGAGGACATCCGGCGTTTCCCCCGTGATCTCCGTGCCTCCGTGGTCTGTCCATTCCTGCAGCCAGGCAGGTGATTCAAGGGTTATGGGGCAATCCTCAGGTACCGCCGCCTTCACGGACGTCCCTTGCGGGTCAACCTCATCCACGGCATCAGATCGCTCCCTGTCCGCGGCGAACTCCCTCCCGAGGTGGAGCCATGATGTGTGACCGTCTTGCTATGCCCGCTATTATGTGCCTCGTCTTGTGGGTCCCCATCGTCCCTGCCGAAGTCCGCGCCGGGATCCAGCCGGTCGATCTGCGCTGCGAGCACGCCGTGGATCCTCTCGGCATCGACGCGCTCCCTCCGCGGCTGAGCTGGCGGCTCGAGTCCGCCGCGCGCGGCGACCGCCAGAGCGCCTACCGCATCCTGGCGGCATCGTCGCCGGATCGGCTCCGTCCGGGCTCGACCGACCGGTGGGACTCCGGGAGGGTCGAGAGCGATGCGTCGGTGCTCGTCGCGTACGGCGGCGAGCCGCTCCGCTCCCGCGAGAGGATCTGGTGGAGGGTCCGCGCCTGGGACCGCGACGGCCGGCCATCGCCGTGGAGCCCTCCCGCGCTCTTCCAGATGGGGCTCCTCGGTCCGGCCGACTGGGAGGCGGAGTGGATCACCGACGAGGAGTCCGGCGCCCGCGGGGCGGCCGGCGGAGAGCCGCAGCCCGCGGTCTACCTGCGGCGCGAGGTGCGGATCGAAGGTCCCGTGAGGCGCGCGACCGCCTTCGCATCGGCGCTGGGGCTCTACGAGCTTCGGATCAACGGGCGCCGCGTCGGCGACCACGTCCTCGCGCCCGGCTGGACGGACTACCGCCGCCGCGTCCAGTACCAGACGTTCGACGTCACCGATCACCTGCGCGAGGGCGGGAACTCCATCGGCGCCGTCCTGGGCGACGGATGGTACGCCGGCCGCATCGGCCTCGCGATCATCGTGCCCGGCGGGCCGATCCGCGGACTCTACGGCGCTCGGCCTCGCTTCGCGCTCGAGATCGATGTCGAGCTCGCGGATGGCTCGCGGCGGACGATCATCACGGACGGCTCCTGGCGGTCGACGATCGAGGGGCCCATCCGCCGCTCCTGTCTGCTCGACGGCGAGCTCTACGACGCCCGTCGCGAGATGGATGGATGGGACCGCTCCGGCTTCGACGACTCGGCGTGGAA
>JAFGKN010000258.1 GCA_016928605.1 Planctomycetota bacterium
AACAGGTCTCCGGGGCGAACCTTGCGCGAGTCGCAGGCCAGAACGCGGACCGCGACCTCCCGGAACCGGGCCGGCAGATCCAACCAGCCCTCGCAGAGGTGCTTCAGCCGCATCTCTTCACTCCTCAGTTTCTCTTCCTTCAGCGCGCGCCCTGCGGCGCGACGCCCGGTCAGCTCGGGCGGTTGACCGTGACGATGTATGCCTCGTCCTCGACGCGGTAGTATCGACGGAGCACGGAGGCGACGACCGACCCGGCGACCGTGCTGCCATAATAGCTCCGCGCTTTCGGTTTTTCGATCATAACAAGGACGACGATCTCAGGATTCTCGTACGGCGCGAACGCGACGAACGACGCGAGGTAGTTCTCCTTGGTGTACAGAGGCCCCATGTCCGCGGTCCCGGACTTTCCCCCGAAGAGGAAGCCGTCCATCTGCAGGTACTTCCCGGTCCCCTCCTGCACCACCCGGAGCAGGATCTCGCGCATCTGCCGGGAGGTCTCCTCGCGGACAGGGCGGCCGACGACCTCCGGAGGGTTCTCGATCCTCTCGCCCGGCCGGTCCAGGTGCGCCAGGATCCTCGGCCGGTAGAGGTATCCTCCGTTGACGATCGAGCAGAAAGCCGTGCAGAGCTGGATCGGCGTCACCATCACCGCGTAGCCGAACGACACCGAGACGCTCGTGTAGAGCTCGCTCCAGGCCTCGCGGTCCCGCGTCTTGCCGGACCTCTCGCCGGGCAGGCCGATGCCTGTCTTGCGGCCGAATCCGAACCGCTCCAGAGCGTCGATCAGACGGTCCCTGCCGAGGCGCAACCCCAGCTCCGACATGCCGCAGTTCGAGGAGTAGACGACCACCTCCTCCATCGTGAGAGGACCGTGGTCCCGCACGTCCCTCACCACGCGGGGGCCGAGCCTACGGCTGTCCCCGCCGCCCCAGATGAGCTCGTCGCGGCGCGTCAGGCCGTGCTCGAGGGCCATCGAGGCCACGACGGGCTTCATGACCGAGCCCGGCTCGTAGGCGCTCTCGACGCCGCGGTTCCTTCGCCGCTCGGTCTGCTCCTCGGAGGGATAGAGGTGGTAGAGCCCCGGATCGTAGCTGGGGTGGGAGGCCATGGCGAGCACCGCGCCGGAGCGGCAGTCCATGACGATCCCGAGGCCGGCCGCCGCCTTGAAGGTGTCGATCCCGCGCTCCAGCTCGTCGGCGAGGATCCGCTGCATCCGGAGCTCGATCGTCAGCGCCGCGTCGTAGCCGTCGATCGGGCGGACCTCGCTCGACTGGGGGTAGTAGATCCTCGAGCGCTGCAGCGCGTCCTTGATGACGAGCCTGCGGCCGGACTGCTGCCGCAGGAAGGGATCGAGAGCGAGCTCCAGCCCCTCGATGCCGCGCCCTTCCACGTCGCACGCGCCCAGGAGCTGAGAGACCAGAGCCCCGTGCGGGTAGACGCGGTGAGACGAGGGGAGGCAACAGACGGCCCGGGCGTCCTCCCGCGACAGCCGCTCTGCTAGGCTCTTCTTCAGAGCCGCGACGGACTCCTCGTCGAGATCCCGGGCCAGGCGGACGTATCGGCCTCCCTTCTCGCGCCGGCGCAGGGCGTCCTCCAGCCTGTCGCGGCGCACCTCGTCCGGCTCCTCGAGCCGCGAGAAAAGGGTCTGCACCGCCTCGATGATTCCCTCGCGGCTCATCTTCGACGGATCGAGCCCGAGCTCGAAGCTCTGCAGCGAGCGCGCCAGGATGATTCCGTCCCTCGAGATGATGTCGCCCTTGGAGGCCTCGACCCGGTCGGTTCCCCGCTGGATCTCCCGTCCCAGGTCCGAGTAGCGCTGGTGCGCGAGCACCTGGATGCACCAGAGGCGGACGGCGAGGGCTCCGTAGCCGGCGCTCAGCGCCCCCAGGACGAGGACCAGGTAGACGCGCGAGAGCCGGCCCGGTCCTTCCTCGGGCGGTATCTGGCAGGACTTGGATCCTGGGCTTCGCATGGCGGCAAACCTCTCGGGCAGGGGCTCCCGGCCGCTCGAGCGGTCGAGAGGCCCCCTCCTCACGGACTCCTGGATGCGGTCATGACGGATGGGCTCTCCGGCGCGGTCTCGACGGGCCGCGGCACGTCGAACCTGACGAACTCCGCCGGCAGATCCTCCTCGAGGCGATCCGGGCTGATCTCCTCGTTGTAGGCGATCTCCGCGCGCCGGATCTCCTCGACGAGCGCGGCCTCCTCCTCGAGAAGCTTCTGGATGCGGACGCCGCAGTGGACGCTCTCGACCTCGAAGTAAACGGCGATCAGCCCGACGGCCAGAAGCCATCCGGCCAGAAAGGTCGCTGCGGTTGTCGTCGACATGGTCCACTCCCGCGGTTGCATCGGAGGCCGCCGGCTATGCGGCGGGCCGCTTCACGAGGCCGTCCGGATCACGGCCCGCAGCCGCGCGCTCCGCGATCGAGGGTTCTCCTCGATCTCCCGCGCGCTCGGGCGCGCCGCGCCGTCCAGAGCCCAGCGGTAGAGACCCTCCCGAACCCTCCGTCCCAGCACACGCTTCACCAGTCGGTCCTCCAGCGAATGGTAGCTCAGGAAGACCGCCCGGCCGCCGCGGCGGAGGAACCGGTCGAGGTCGTTCAGAATCCGCGACAGGTCGTCGAGCTCGCCGTTCACGGCGATGCGGATCGCCATGAAGCACTTCGTCGCCGGATGGAGGCGCCGGCCGCGCCGCGGAGACGCCTTCTCGATGACCGCCGCGAGACCGGCCGTCGTCTCGATCGGCCGCTTCCGGCGCTGCTCATCGATCGCCCGCGCGATCCGCCGCGCATCGCGCTCCTCTCCGAAGCGGCGGAAGACATCTTCGAGCTCTTCCACCCGCGCCCTCTTCAGGAACTCGGCGGCAGACTCACCCTCACCGGGATCCATCCGCATGTCCAGCGGCCCGTCGTGACGCAGGCTGAAGCCGCGGTCGCTCCGGTCGAGCTGCAGCGAAGAGACGCCCAGATCGAGCAAGAAACCGTCGAGAGCCCCCTCCGGGGCGCGTCCCAGAAGGCGCAGGAAATCCGCCAGGCGCGTGTACCGGCCGTGAAAGAGCCGGAACTCGCCGCCGCACGGCTCGAGCCGGCGCCTCGCGATCTCCAGCGCATCCCGATCCCGATCGATGCCGAGCAAGAAGCCGCCGGGCGCGAGGCGGGGAAGGATCTCGGCCGCATGCCCTCCGAGACCTACCGTGCCGTCGGCCATCCACTCCCCGGCCCTCGGCGCCAGGTAGCGCAGCGTCTCCGCCACGAGAACGCTGCGATGGGACCACTGGCTCGGAAAGCTCATGTCGAGGCCTCACGTCGCCACCTCGTCTACCGGCATCCCTCAGGTCTCCACCCCAGGCGCTTCGACGCCGTGCGGGACGGAGTCCATCAGGTACTCCACCTGCACCAGGGCGAGGACACCCTCGAGGCTCTCGCTGAGGGACACCGCCGGCCGCTCGCCGAAGACCTCTCGAAAGCGATCGAGCCGCCGCTCGAGCGCCAGGAGATCCTCCCTGCGCTCCAGCACCTTCCGGCGGTTCAGAGCGTCGACGCGTGCCATGCGTGTCGAGCTCACGGCAGGCTCGATCTCCCGGAGAAGGTCACGCACTCTCCTGACGAGGGTCGAGTTCAAATCCAGCGTGCCTTTGGGGGCGACCACGATCCACTACCTCCCTCGGAGCTGCTCTCCTCGCGGCGGAAAGCTCGGCGCTCCGCTCCCAGTTCTTCGATGGACTCGCGCTTGTCCCGCGCTCCTCGGCCCGGCCGCTCCGGCGGCCGCGCGCTCCAGCCGGGAGGTCCCGCTCAGTGCGCGATTTCACAGACTGTTGTGCAAATCTCCTCCGCGGTCAGGGAAGACG
>JAFGKN010000259.1 GCA_016928605.1 Planctomycetota bacterium
CCTGGCTTCGGCGACCGCCGCAGGAACCTCCTCGAGGACATGGCGATCCTGACCGGAGCGACGCTCATCTCGGCGGACCGCGGGATGACGCTCGACCGCGTCGAGATCGAGCACTTCGGCCGCGCCAGGAAGATCATCGTCGACAAGGACAAGACGACGATCCTCGAGGGCGCCGGCCAGAAGAAGGCGCTCCAGGACCGCATCGCGCAGCTTAACATGCAGATGGAGCAGACGACCTCCACCTACGACAAGGAGAAGCTCACGGAGCGCAAGGCCAAGCTCGGAGGAGGCATCGCCGTGCTCTATGTCGGAGGCCACACCGAGGCCGAGATGAAGGAGCGAAAGGACCGTGCGACGGACGCGCTGCACGCGACGCGCGCGGCGATCGAGGAGGGGATCGTTCCCGGCGGGGGAACGCTTCTCATCCGGGCGCTGGGAGCTCTCGAGGATCTCAAGGCCCGCGGCGATGAGGCGTACGGCGTCGAGGTGGTGCGCTCCGCGCTCGAGGAGCCCCTGCGGCGCATCGCCGAGAACGCCGGGCTCGACGGGGGCGAGGTGGTCGCCGAGGTCGCCGATCGCAAGGGGCGCGTAGGCTTCAACGCGCTCACCGGAGAGTACGTGGATCTCGTCAAGGCCGGCGTGGTGGATCCCGCGAAGGTGACCATCACAGCCCTGACCAACGCAGCGAGCATCGCGGGCCTCAATCTGGCAGCCAACACGCTGGTCACCGAGATCAAGAAGAAGACCAAGGCTGTCGGAGGCGCTGTGACGTGACGCAGCGCGCGACGCCGGACGGCTTTCCTGAGCGCCTCCGGAAGATCTGTCCGGGAAGTCTCGCGGCCTGAAGATGACGGGTGATGGCGAATGGGGAGAACGAGCTCGAAGATGGCCCAGAAGGACTATTATGAGGTCCTGGGGGTGTCCCGCGACGCCGGCGAGGCGGACATCAAGAGGGCCTACCGGCAGCTCGCGCTCAAGTACCATCCCGACAAGAACCCGGGCGACCGGGAGGCCGAGCGCGCCTTCAAGGAGGTCTCCGAGGCCTTCGAGGTGCTCGTCGATCCCGAGAAGCGGAAGCTCTACGACCGCTACGGCAAGGAGGGGCTGAAGTCGAGAGGCTACGGCCCCCAGTTCACCAGCGTCGAGGACATCTTCGCCCACTTCGGAGACATCTTCGGCGGATCGATCTTCGACGAGTTCTTCGGCGGCGGCCGCGCCCACCGCAGGAGCTCGCGGGGCCGGCCGGGCGCGGATCTCCGGGTGGAGCTCGATCTGTCTCTCGAGGATGTCGCGGCCGGCGCCACTCGCAGGATCGAGCTGAGGCGGCGCGCTGCCTGCGGGGAGTGCGGCGGAAGCGGGGCGGAGCCGGGCTCGAAGCCGCAGACGTGCCCCACGTGCAGCGGCTACGGGCAGGTGGAGACCAGCTCCGGTTTCTTCAGCATCCGGCGCACCTGTCCGCGATGCGGGGGGGAGGGCCAGATCATCCTGAAGCGGTGCGCGGCCTGCCGGGGCGAGGGCGTGGTGTCGAAGACGGCGGAGCTGTCGATCGATGTCCCCGCGGGGATCCACGACGGCAACCAGATCTGCCTGCGGGGCGAAGGCGAGGAGGGAACGCTCGGAGCGCCGGCCG
This sequence comes from Planctomycetota bacterium, assembly GCA_016928605.1. Taxonomy (GTDB): domain Bacteria; phylum Planctomycetota; class UBA8108; order UBA8108; family UBA8108; genus JAFGKN01. Next base: position 1,631 of record JAFGKN010000259.1, read on the forward strand.
GCGATCTGTACTGCCGGATCCGGGTGAAGCCCCACAGGTTCTTCCGCCGCGATGGGGATGACCTCCTGTGCGATGTGCCGATCACGTTCAGCGATGCGGCGCTGGGAACGAAGATCGAGGTCCCCACCTTGAAGGGCAAGACGGCTCTGACCATCCCCGCCGGCACCCAGGGCGGGGAGGTGATCGTGCTGAAGAACAAGGGACTTCCTCGCCTTCAGGGCTTCGGGCGGGGAGCCCTGCGAGCGCGCGTGATGGTGGAAACCCCGCGCAAGCTCTCCAGGGAGGAGCGGGAGCTTTTCGAGAGGCTGAGGAAGCTCGATGCCACAGAGGGCGCATCCCACCCGGCCCGCAATGGATTCCTCGAGAAGCTCCGCGAGTACTTCAAGGGCAAGAGCGAGAAGGAATGACCCCAGCCCGCAGAAGAGCGAGATGAGTCAAGGCGACGTCGATCCCAGAGAGAATCAGTCCCCGGACGCACCGGGAGCCGAGCCCCCTGCGCCGGAGGCCCCGCCGTCTGCCCCTTCCTCCGGTCCGGAGGCGGGCGGTCGCGGCGATGACGGCCCCTTCGCGTCCTCCAGCGAGGATCCGGCCAGATCTCCTCGCAACGAGAGCAGGCCCGGCTCAGCTCCGCCGGGGGGTGATGCCGCGGCGGAGGATGCCGAGGCTCTGGCGGCGCTCGATCTCGACTCGTACCGGCAGATGAAGGCGCGCGCGGAGGAGCGGGATCTCTATCTGGACGAGCTGCTGCGGGCGAAGGCCGACCTCGAGAACTACCGCAAGCGCGTGCAGCGCGAGAGGCCGAACTGGGAGAGCTTCGCGGTGAGGCAGCTGCTTCAGGCGATACTGCCGGTCCTCGACAACTTCGAGCGGGCGATCTCGGTCTCCCGCGAGACCGAGACCGACCTGGAGAGCTTCCGGCGCGGAGTCCAGATGATCGATGAGCTGCTCTGCAGGACGCTGGAGGACTTCGGTGTCGAGGAGATCCCTGCCCTCGGCGAGACGTTCGATCCCGAGGTCCACGAGGCTCTGAGCGAGGTGGTGGTCGATGACCGCCCGACGGGCGAGATCGTCGACGTCGAGCAGAAGGGTTATGTCTACAGGGGCGTCGTGGTGCGACCGAGCAAGGTCCACGTGGCGAGGAACAAGAGCAGCGACGGGAGGTGACGAGCCGTGCCCACCTACGAGTATGAGTGCGCCGCTTGTGGCGAAGTCAGCGAGATCTTCCAGTCGATCACCGCGCCGCCCAAGAGGAAATGCCCCGTCTGCGGAAAGCTCCGCCTCAAGAGGTTGATCGGCGGGGGAGCCGGCTTCATCTTCAAGGGCTCCGGGTTCTACACCACCGACTACCGGAGCGCGGAGTACAAGGAGAAGGCGAAGGCCGAGTCCGGCCAGGCCAAGGAGAGCTCGAGCGCGGACTCCTCCAAGAGCTCGAAGAGCGGTGGCGGCGGAAGCGGCTCGGGCAAGAGCGTCGCGACGAGCGGCGGCTGACCGCCGAGAGTCGAGAGCCGAGAGGCCGAAGCTGGAGGCCGCGGTGCTCCGGCTGGCCCTGGTGGACCGCGCAGGTCGACACATGGAGACGAGCATCCGTTGCCCCAGCTGCAAACGCCCTGTCGGCGCAGAGAGCCCCTCCTTTCCGTTCTGCAGCGAGCGATGCCGCTGGGTTGACCTCGCCCACTGGCTCGAGGGAACCTACCGCATCGAGGCGGCGCTCTCCGAGGAGAGCGCCGAGGACAGTCTCCCGCAGGAGCGGGCGGAAGAGCCGGATGAGTGATCGACCCCCCGCAGAGAGATCCCCGGCGCCGCAGGGCTTCGGCCTCTTGTGGGCGGCCCCCCGCGGCGCCTTGCGTCCGAGGCTCATCGCGCCCGCCTGGCTCTTCTTCGCGCTCCTGGCCGGCGCGGAGGTCGCGCTGGAGGACTCGAGCTGGGCGTGGGTGCTCTGGCCTGCCGCCGGGCTCGGAGGCCTCCTCGGCGCGTGCTGGGTCTCCGTGCTCGCCGTCCGCGATCTCTGCCCCGTGGAGCGTCCCTCCTGGACTGCTCACGCCGCGCTCGCTCTCCGCGCATTCGGCTGCAGCTTCTTCGCCGGGGCGGCCTACGGGCTCGCCGTCGCGCTCCTGGCCGCCGTGGCCGCGTCGACGCTTCTCCTTCGCTGGATCCCCTTCGCCGGCCAGGCCCTCTACACCGCCGGTCTGCTGACGATGGGCCTGGGAGCTGCGCTTCTGGCCGCGTTCCTGCTCGTGGCGGCCCCGCTGTTCTTCCCCCTCCTCGCGCCGTGCGCCGCCGCCGAGACGTCGAGGCCGGTCGCCGCTTTCATGACCTGCTGGAGCTACGTCCGCCGCCGTCCGCTCCGCTGCCTTCTGGGGCAGGTCTGCATCGCGCTGTCGACGATGCTGGCGCTCATCCCCGCCGCGCTCGTCCTCGCACTGGCCGCGGGCGGGCTCCGCTCGATCCATGTTCTGGGAGAAGGAGCGGCGGGGGCGCCCGCGGATCTCGCCGCGGACGCAGC
>JAFGKN010000260.1 GCA_016928605.1 Planctomycetota bacterium
GCTTGCCGCCGAACTCGAGGTAGAGCTTGTTGTGGAAACTCTCGGCGCGCTCGAGGATACTGGCGGTCTGCTCCGCGAGGTACTTCTCGTTGTCGAACGCAACGGCGACGGTGGCTTGCGCGTCTCGTGTCTCGGTCATGGTCGCGCGATGGTATAAGGTCCGGAGGAGCAGGGCAAGAGGAACCTTCTCGAGGAGACTCGAGCGATGAGCCAGCGGCCGGCGGTCTTCGCGGTGGGCGCGCATCCGGACGACGTGGAGTTTGGCATGGCCGGGACGCTGTCGCTCCTCGCGGCGGCCGGCTTCGAGCCGCACATGATGAACGTTGCCCGCAGCAACCTCGACAGCAACGAGCTGCCGGAGGCCGAGATCACGCTCCTGCGGCGGCGGGAGGCCGAGCGATCCGCGCAGGTCCTGGGGGCCGTGTACCACCCGCCGATCGTCGATGATCTCATGATCTTCTACGAGGACGCTCTTCTGAGGCGGCTCTCCGCCGTGGTCCGCGAGATCGCCCCCTCCATCGTGCTCCTCCCTTCCCTGAACGACTACATGGAGGATCACACCAACGCGGCGCGGCTGGTGATCACGGCCTGCTTCAGCCGGGCCATGCAGCATTACAGGAGCGAGCCGCCGAGACGGCCGACCCAGCAGGACGTCCATCTCTACCACGCGCAGCCGCATCTGAACCGGGACGGCATGAGGAACCTGGTCGTGCCGGAGCTGTTCGTCGACATCACGAGCGAGATGCCGACGAAGCGGAAGATGCTCGGCTGCCACGAGAGCCAGCGGCGGTGGCTCGACGAGACGCAGGGGCTGGACGATTACCTCGAGAGCATGATGCTGGCCGGCGCGGAGGTGGCCCGCCTCTCCGGCCGGCCGGGCTGCGAGTACGCGGAGGGCTTCCGCCGGCACAGCCACGTGGGATTCTCCGCCGAGGATCGCGATCTCCTGTCCGAGGTCCTCGGCCCGAAGGTCACCCGCCGTGCGGCAGCATCACCGCCTTGATGACCGGCTGCGTGCCGTCGATGACGGCCGCCATCACATCCCTCGCATCGCCGAAGCCGAACCTGTGCGTCACCAGCTCACCGGCGTCGATGATCCCATCGCGCAGCAGCCGGTTCGCGACCGGAAAGTTGATCGCCGGCTCCGCGAAGGTGGGGACGAGCGAGATCTTGCGGAAGATGAGATCGTTGACGTCCACCTCGATCTTGCTCCGCCCGCCGAAGTGGAGCCCGTAGAAGGTGATGATCCCGCCGAACCGGATGATCTTCAGAGCATCCGCGATGCTCTCCGGCGGGGATGAGACGATGACGCGGTCCGCGCCCTTGGGGTTGCTCTTCCTGACCACCTCCTCGAGGTCGTGCTTTCCGGCCTCGATGACATCGTCGCATCCCCAGCGGGCGGCGAGGTCGAGGCGGGCGCGCTCGCGGTCGTTGTCGGCGGCGAGGCCGGTGATGGCCACGTAGCCGGCTCCCCACAGCCTGGCGAGGCGCGCCGACATCAAGCCCAGCGGCCCGCATCCGAGGACGACCACGCTGCCGGCGGGAGGGATCCGAGCGTTGAGCACGGAGGTGAGCGAGACGGCGAGCGGCTCGGTCAGGCAGGCCGAGACGTGGTCCAGACCTTCGTACCTGTCGAGCGAGTTGAAACGGACCGACAGGTACTCGCCCATGCCGGGCTGGCCCTCCAGGTCGTACATCGTCCGGCAGAGCTGCGGCTGGCCGCTCTTGCAGTGCTCGCAGACGCCGCACATCGTGCAGTCCTCGACGATGACGCTGTCGCCCGGCTGGACCGTCCTGACGTTCCTGCCGACCTCGAGGACCTCCGCGGAGATCTCGTGGCCCAGCGGCATGGCCTCGCCCGTCCAGTCGCGGACGAAGTTGATGTCCGTGCCGCAGACGCCGCAGGCCCGGACCTTGACCAGCACGCGGTCCTCGCCGAGCGGCGGGATGTCGCGCACGCGCTCCTGGATGTCGAGGCGCTTCTTGCCGAAGAGTCCCTTGCTTCGCACGGTTCGCTCCTCCTGCCGCCGCGGCCCGGGCCGCCGATTCCGCCGCGCTCATCCCACTCCGTAGAGCCGGCCGTCGAATCCCGGCCGGATGTCATCGTCCGCGTGATCCATCACCTCGCCCAGATGGTCGAAGACCTTCCGGAAAGCACCGACGACCTTCTCGTTGAGCTCCTCGCCGTTGGGCGGGTGGATCGAGTGGACGTTGGTGTACGTGTCGCAGAGCATCTGCGACACAGGATAGTCATGCGGATCATACGCGTAGGTGATGCCGCGGGCCTCGTTGATCGCCCACGGATACCGCCGGCCGATGCCGATCCTGCTCTGGAAGATGTCCTGGGCCGGCACCGGCATCGTCTGCCACTGCCCCACCAGCACACCCTCGCGGAAGAGCGCCTTCTCCACGGCGATGCGGAAGCGCCGAGGATCGGCATCGATGCCGGCCGCCTGCGGATCGAACCGGACCGCGTAGAACCAGTAGACGTGCCTGCAATCCGGCGGGCAGAAGGGAGCGATGATCCCCGGGATCCGGCCCAGCTCGCGGCTGAGGTGCTCGGCGTTGCGGATGCGGGTCTCGTTGTGCTCGCGGAGATGCAGAAGCTGCCCCCGCGCCAGGGCCGCCGGCAGCTCCTGGTTGCGGTACATGTAGCCGAGGATCGATGAGTTGTACTTCTGCCGCAGGGTCGCCTCGTCGCACTCATCGCCGAAGTACCGCACCAGGTCGCCCTTCTTCAGGATGTCCTCGTCGCCGGTGACGAAAAGCCCTCCCTCGCCGCCGCACAGGTTCTTGAGGTTGTTGAGGCTGAACGCCCCCGCGATGCCCATCGTGCCGCACATCCGCCCGCGGTAGACGGCTCCGTGCGCCTGGCATGCATCCTCGATGACGTGCAGGCGGTGCCTGCGGGCGAGCTCGAGGATCGGATCCATGGCGGCGGGGCAGCCCTGGATGTGAACCGGGATGATCGCCCTCGTCCGCTCGGTGATGGCCGCCTCGATGCGCTCCGGGTCGATCGTGTAGGTCGTGGGCTCTATGTCGGCGAAGACCGGGATGGCCATCTGGTGGAGGACGCAGGAGGCCGTGGCCAGGAAGGTGTAGGCCGGCACGATGACCTCGTCGCCGGGGCCGACGCCGGCGGCGGCGAGCGCCATGTGGAGCGCCGCGGTGCCGCTCGAGGTGGTCAGGCAGTACCTGGCACCCAGGAACTCCGCCCACTCCTTCTGCAGGGCGGCGACCTGAGGGGCGGTGGCGCCGGCCACGATGCCCGAGTCGAGCACCTCGCCCACGAGCCTCCGGTCGTCGGCGGTGATGACGGGCCAGTTCCGGTAGTCCTCGCGCCGCAGCATCGGCGCCGCGCCGCTTATGGCCAGCTTGCCGGGCATCGGGCATCTCCTTCCAGGTCGCGCAGGGGGA
>JAFGKN010000261.1 GCA_016928605.1 Planctomycetota bacterium
CAGTTCACGCAGGCCCTCGGATCATCCAGGAAGTAGGACGTCCCCTCGGCGTAGAAGAACGTGAAGCCGCCCAGGCCGGCGAAGACGCCGAGGCCGGCTGCGGCCAGCCTGCTCCAGCCTCGCTGAGATCGGGCTTTTGCTGACATCGATGCTCCGTCGCGCGTCCGGAGAAGGGTAGGCTGGAAGCAACCTGGTGCGTATCTTTGCGGATGCCCACGGAGGCAGCTGACCGCGCCGAAGGTTACCTCCGAAGAGCCTCAGAACTGGGCTGCGGCAGCTGATCCGCTATCGCGTCCGAAAGCCGGCGATCGTCTCGCAACGGATACTAATGCCCGCGGCGAGCGGCGTCAACACCGCCGAGCGGCGGATGGTACGTGGGAGTCGCGATTCACGCGCCTTGCGGCTTGCTGCGCGGCGCCGGAGGGTGTGATATGGAGGCGTGATGGCTGGAGACGTCATGCGCAGAGCCCTGATCCTTCTCGCCGTCGTTCTCGTCGCTCTCATCTCCGCGGGGTGCGGCCGCGAGGAGCCCCGCGCTCCGGCAGGTCCCGGCGCCGGCCCCGCCGCGCCGCGCCCGATGCCGCCCGATGCCGCATCCGCCCCCGCGAGCGACGCCGGCGAGCCGGTGGACGCGCCGCGCTCCGCCGTCGAAGCTCCCGCTCCCTCGCCGGGGGAGACCGCGCCGACCGAGCCGCCAGCCCGCGCCCCGCGGCCGCCAGCCCGCAAGCAGGTCCTCGTCTCGCGGCTGGCCGGCACCTGGTATCCGGCCGACCGGCGCGCTCTCGAGGAGCAGATCTCGAAGCACCTCGAGGCGGCCGGCGGCGAGAAGCCGCTCGAGGATGTCCTTGCGCTCATCCTGCCGCACGCGGGATACCGCTTCTCGGGACGGACCGCCGCCTCGGGCATCCGGCAGGTAGCCGGCCGGGCGCTGCGCCGGGTGATCGTGATGGGGCCGAGCCATCGCATGTACCTCCGCAACGTGGCGAGCGTGCCGGACGCCACGCACTACGCGACGCCGCTGGGCGAAGTGGAGCTCGACCGCGAGGCCATCGAGAAGCTCCTCGAGAGCCCGCACTTCCAGACCATCCCGCCGGCGCATGATGAAGAGCACAGCGTACAGATCGAGATCCCCCTCCTGCAGAAGGCCCTGGGGACGTTTCGCCTGGTGCCGATCGTCGTGGGACATCTAGCCCCGGATGCCATCGAGCCCGTGGCGAGCGCGCTCGCTACTCTGCTCGACGACCGCACGCTCGTCGTCGCGAGCAGCGACTTCACGCACTACGGCAGCAGCTTCGACTACCTGCCCTTCACCGAGGACGTCGAGGAGAACTTGCGAGCTCTCGACATGGGCGCCGTCGACGCCATCCGCGCGAAGGACTGGAAGGGCTTCCATGACTACTGCGAGAGGACCGGCGCGACGATCTGCGGCCGGAATCCGGTGGCGATCCTCCTCGCGCTTCTTCCTCGAGACTCCAGCGCTCACCTCCTCCGGTACGACACCTCCGGCGCGCTCACGGGCGATTTCCGCAGCTCCGTCAGCTACGCGAGCATCGCCTTCTGCGGTGCCTGGAAGCCGCGGGCGCCGGATGGATCGAGCGGTTCGGAGGGATCGAGCACACCCCGCGGATCGGGCGGTCCGAGCTCGTCGGCCGGATCGGGCGGATCGAGCGCGCGCGCGCCGCTCGGGCAGGATGAGAAGCAGCGTCTCCTGCGCATCGCACGCACGGTCCTCGAGCGGTACTTCGACCGGAGCCTGCCCTCGCGCATCGAGGACCTCGGCGTCGAGATCACGGATGCGATGAAGTGCCCCAGCGGCGTGTTCGTCACGCTGAAGAAGCGAGGGCGGCTGCGCGGCTGCATCGGCTCGACCTATCCCGTGCAGCCTCTCCACGAGGGCGTCGTCTCCAGCGCGCTGAGCGCGGCGCTCCGCGACCGGCGCTTTCCTCCGGTCGGCGCCGGAGAGCTGGCCGAGATCGAGCTCGAGATCTCCGTCCTCACGACGCCGCGGCCGGTCGAGTCGCGCGCGGCGATCGAGATCGGCCGGCACGGAATCATCCTGAGCAAGGATGGCCACAGCGCTCTCTTCCTCCCTCAGGTGGCGACGGAGCAGGGCTGGAGCCTCGAGGAGACGCTGAGCCAGCTCGCCTTGAAGGCCGGCCTGGCTCCCGACGCCTGGCGCGAGGGGGCGCGGCTGCAGGTGTTCGAGGCGATCGTCTTCGGCGAGGGAGGAAGCGCCGGGAGCGAGAAGGGCTCGTGATGGAGACCCGCGGCGGGGGAGGCATCTCGGGCGGCGGGAGCGCGGCAGGCGCCGGCGGCGGTTGCGGCGATGCCAGCGACCTGTCGAAGAGCGGCGGTCCGGTGAACATCCCCGGCGGAGGCGCGCGCGGCAGCTCCACGGGCAGCGGTGGGGGAGGCAGCTCGGGCGGCAGCGCCATCACCGCTCAGCGCGTCTCGGGCTACGGCATCCTCGCCGCGATCGGCTTCTTCTCACTGGCGGCGCAGACGCTCCTCTTCCGCGACTTCTTCACCGTCTTCGAGCAGAGCGAGCTGGGCGTCGCCTGCTTCTTCTGCGCCTGGCTCCTCTGGACGGCGGCGGGAGCTTTCGTCGCACGCGCGCGCTGGTCCCGTCTCGCTGCGTCGGTCGACGCGCTCTCGCTGCTCATCCTCCTCTTCGTGCCCGCTTTTCTCCTCCAGAGAATGGGGATCCGCGGCGCTCGCGCGATCGCCGGCGTCGAGGCGTACGAGTTCTTCCCGCTCCTGCGCATGGCGGGCATCGCGCTGCTGGTGAACTCTCCCGTCAGCTTCCTCTCGGGCTTCTTCTACACGCGCGCGTGCCACGCCTTCTCGGCGGCGGAGAGTATCGCCCCGGCGCGCGTCTTCATCGTGGAGGCGCTCGGAAGCTTCGCGGGCGGCATCGCCGTGACGCTGCTCCTCGCCGGCGGCGCGGCCGAGGAAAGGATCTTCCTCCTCACCGCCGGGCTTCTGGCGGGAGCGACCGCTCTCCATCGCCTGCGGAGGGGCTCGCTCGCGTCGGGTCTCGTCCCCCTCCTCGCCGCGCTCCTCGCCCTCGGCCTGGGGGCCGATCGGATCTGGACCGAGCGGCGGGACCTCGAGGACTGGAGCCGCTTCCTGCCCGCCGAGGCGCTCGCCGGCCGCTTCACGACGTCGCAGGCCCGCTACCTCTTCGGCGAGCACCGCGGCCAGTTTCACGTGGTGGCGGGCGAGTCGATCGCGGATGCCATCCCGCGCGAGGAAAGCGCCTCGCGGATCATCTCGATCCACCTCGCGCAGAACCCGCAGGCGCGGCGCTTTCTCGTGATCGGTCCGGGGGGATTCTCCATCGCGCGCCGCCTGCTCGATCTGCCGCAGGCGGAGG
>JAFGKN010000262.1 GCA_016928605.1 Planctomycetota bacterium
CGCATCGTCGCGCGCCTGCGGCAGCTCCTGAACGGCTCCGACGGCAGATCGCTGCCGCCCTTCTACAACCCGGCGCAGAAGGCCTACGAGAAGAACAAGTTCAAGGCCGCGCCCGGCGCGTACTCCATCAGCCACGGGGCCGGCTTCGGGTTTCTCTACCAGATCACGGGCGACGAGCTCTACGCCGACCTCGCGCGCCAGTGCGTCGAGAAGGCGCTCGCGGGCCAGAGGAACTTCGACGACCGCTACGCCTGGGTGGCGCCCGGCGGCGAGCTGCGGGCCGGCCCGAGCATCGGATGGACCGCCGCCGCGTACGACCTCTGCTACGACGCCTGGGACGACGCCTTCCGCAGGCGCATCGCGCTCGCCATCCAGGACTACGCGGACGAGAAGGGCGGCGAGTGGAACAAGGCGGAGGGCATCACCCTCGACAAGATGGTGCTCCAGCCCAGGCAGGGGCCGAGATCGAATCACTTCGGCGCGGTCGTGGGCGGCTCCGGCCTCGCGGTCCTCGCCATCCGCGGGGATCCTGGAACCGATGCCGAGCGGCTCGAGCTGTACCTGCGCGTTCTCGAGAAGCAGGTCGTCCGGCACCTCTCGGCCGGCTGGGGAGACGGCGGCTACTACAGCGAGGGTTGGGGCGCGAGCACCGTGGGAACACAGGGCGGATTCCTCTGCTTCCTCCAGGCCCTCAGGAGCGCGGCCGGGCGGGATTACGTGAACGTCGAGCGGCTCAACGCTTCGTACATCACGATGGTGCCGCGCTGCCTGATGCTCATCGGCCCTCCCGCGGTCTTTCCTTACCGCTCGAGCATGGGGCCGACGTACGGCAGCGCCGAGTTCCACAGGGAGCGCGAGGGATTCTCGCACGGCGGCCACTTCTCCGAGGGATTCGGCGCCATCGCCGATCGGTTCAAGCCGGCCCTCCTGTGGACCTACAACCACGTCGTGGCGCCGGACGAGGCGGCGCGCGACTTCGACGCCTGCAGCCTCTATCCGCACCGCGCCATGCTCGCGCTCGTGAACTGGCCCTCCTTCGCCGGCGCGGCGGAGAGGAACCCCGCCGAGGTCCTGCCGCTCGCGAGCGCCGATCGCCTCTACGACTACTTCGTCTTCCGCAACCGCTGGAAGGATGCCGACGACATCGTGGCCACGGTGCTCATCCGCCAGCCCGACGGCACCAAGCCGCGCGATGTCATGGTCTGGGGCCTGGGCCTGCGCCTCCAGCTCGGCGAGCCGGAGCGGAACGCCCCGGTGACGCATCACCGCGCGGCGGGGGACGGAAGCGGCGAGGTGGCGGCCGGCCGGTTCGCGCTGGCCGTCGACTACAGCGGCGCGAGCGGCGCCGATGCGCTCGTGGTGACCGCGGGGAGCGAGGTGCGCAGGCCTCCCGCTGGCTCCGACAAGGCGAGGTTCGCGGAGGTGAGCGTGGGCTCGGCACGGCTGAGCGTGCTCACGCTCAGCTCCACGGGCCGCCATCCCGAGATCGAGGCCGCCGAGGGCCGCCTCACCGCGGGCGGCCAGACCGTCCTCCTCGACGACGGCCGCCTGCGGCTCGAGAGGTTCCGGCGCTGAGGAGGCGGCGCGGCCGCCTGCGGCTCGAGAGGATCCAGCGGTGAGGATGTGACAGGAGCGCCTGCGTTGAGAAGACCTCGGCGAGCCCATCCAGCGGGAGCGCGACGGCGCGCCGCCCCTCAGCGCGATCCCCCGGCCTCCTCGACGACGGGGGCGCTCCCCTCGTGCCGTGCCCCGCGCGCGATGCCTCAACCTCCGCCGCCGTCGCCGGTCTCCGCCGGGTCGCCGTCGGGGGCGGCGTCCTCCGCCTCGGCGGGAGGGTCGACGCTCCTCAGGGTGAGGCGGCTCTCGATGCGCGTCGGGATCTCGACGGGCGCCGAGATCCCCGCGCCCTCGAGGATGAGGGCTCCCTCGAGCGACTGGATGATCAGCCCGCGCGCCGGCCATCCGGTGGACTCCTCCAGGACGGTCGTTCCCTTCTGCGTTCCCCGCAGGCGATAGGAGAGCTTCGTGGATCCGGAACCGTCCGGCGCCATGAGCTCGAGTCCGCGGCCGCCCGCCGGCGTGGAGATCTGCGTATCGTGCGCGATGGTGGCCATGCCGCCGGAGCGCCTCGACAGCGTGAGCCTCATGTCGAAGCGGAGCGGGAAGGCGAGATCCCAGTCCATGCGGCCCGTCCACGCCTCGCCAGGCGCCACCGGCCCCGGCGGCAGCGGCCACGCGAGCATCTCGAGCCCCGAGCGCAGGGCGTCTCCGCCCGCGAGGCGTCGCAGATCCTCCTCCATCCGCGGCCGCATCTCGGGAGATGCCTTCAGCGATGAGAGCATCTTCTCGAGGACGCGCTCCCAGCCGTCCAGGCGGAGGATCCGGCCCTGCGGGCTCAGCTCCATCTCGATCTGCTCTCCGGCGAGCGCGGCGAGGGCGGTCGCCTCCGCGGGAACGGCCGCGGAGGGCGCGGAAGAATCGTACAGGATCTTCAGGCCGGGCGCGGTCACCTCGAGGCGCAGCGACTCGTACCGCGCGACGATCTCGTGGTTGCCCTCGCTCGTTCTCCCCTTCACCTCGTGAGCGATGAGCAGGACGAGCTTCTGCGAAGTGCCCTGCGGCCCCATCGGCGTCTCCTGCTCGCTGCGGCTCTCGATGGTCAGCTCCAGCCGCCGCGTCGTGCCCGGCGCGAGCTGCAGCTCGAGCCGGAGCTTCCCCTGGCCGCATCCGCTCGCCGCCGCGAGAAGCCACAGGACCGCCGCGGTCGCCCGCGCCCGCCGTCTCTTCATCTCCACACCTCGATGCCTCACCCGGCGCTCTTCCCCCCGCCGCCCTCCGCGCGATTCCTCGCCGGGAGCCGCCTCACTTTCGCCGATGCCGCCGCGGGCATCAAGAGGCGGCGGGCCGGCGCACCGATGCGAGACCGGCACGGCCGATGGTGAAAGGGTGAAGCGGGCCACGGCGACGAAGCTGGCGGGCGCAAGCGCCGGGCAGGTGCACGAGAATCTCTGGCGTGGTTCAAAACCGGGTGACACCGGTTTTGACGCGCGCCATCCCTTTTTGCGGGGGAGGCGGACCCTCCCCCG
>JAFGKN010000263.1 GCA_016928605.1 Planctomycetota bacterium
CGGAACGACGTCGACGGTGATGCCCAGCGAGCGGGCACTCCTGACCTCCTCGAAAGCCTGTCCGATGTTCTGATTGCCGTCGGTGAAAAGCACCAGGCGCCTGCCGCCGGCGTCCTCGGGGAACGCCGTCACGGCGAGCTGGATGGCGTCCTGGATGTTCGTCGCCTCGGGCTGGATGAGCGTCGCGAAGTCCCGCAGATCGATGGCGGCCGGTCGCGGGACGATCTCGACGCCGGCGTCGCGCCCGAAGATGACGAGACCGACCAGGTCGCCCCTCGCCTCGTCTCTCCGCTTCTGCGCCTCGCGGATCTGATCGAGAGCGAGCTGCCGGTGCTCCGGAGGGATGCTGTCGGAGGCGTCGACGACGAAGATCACGCAGAGGCGCTCGTTCTCCCTCAGGATCCGCATCCCGGAGAGCGCCAGCACGATGAGGATGAGCGCCAGCGACCGCAGCGCGATCGCGGCGGCCATCCGGCCGCGGCCGATGCCCGAAAGGCTGCTCCGAGCCCACCAGAGCACGGGCGCAACGGCGATGAGAAGCACGAGGAATCCCGCCCGCGTGAGATCGAAGGAGTATCCGCTCATGCCCCCAGCCCCCCGCGGGCGGCGCGGCCGGCGGCGACTCCGCCCGCGCCCGCCGCGGCCGGCCAATCGAAGACCTGGACGCGGTGGTTTCCGAAATCGACCACGTAGATGCTCTCGCCCGGTCCGACGCCCACGTCCCACGGCGTCAGGAGCTCCCCCTCGTTCCGTCCTGGGCCTCCCCAGACGCCGAGGGAGCGCCCGTGGCGGTCGAACCTCTGCACGCGGTTGTTGCCCCACTCCGCCACGAAGATGTCGCCGGAGGAGCCGACGGCCACCGACATCGGATAGCGGAGGCGGCCCGGCTCCGTGCCCAGCTCACCCCACGCCGACACGAAGCGCCCCTCGAGGTCGAACCGCTGGACCCGGTGGTTGTTGCAGTCGGCGACCAGCAGGAACTCCTCCGCGGCGCGGGCCTCGATGGCCATCCCCTGCGGCCGGTCGAACTGCCCCGGCCCGCCGCCGGCTCCGCCCCACTGGAGGATGAACTCCCCGCGCGGCGAGAACTTCTGGATGCGATCGCAGTGTCCCCCCGTGTAGTCCCCGGCGAAGACATTGCCCGAGGAGTCCACGGCCACGTCGCGCCCGAAGGTGAACTCGCCCGGCCCCGTTCCGCTCCGCCCCCACGAGGCGAGCACGGCCTCGCCGCCGGGGGAGTAGCGGAGGATGCGCTGGTAGTGCGTGTCGCTGACGAGCACCGAACCGTCCGCCTCGATCGCGATCCCCACGGGCTGCCCGTAGTCGTACGCCGGCAGGTACCACCAGGCGAGGAGCTCGCCGGCCGGCGAGAAGCGCTGGATCCTGCCAGTACGGTCGACGACGTAGAACCGCCCGCTCCCCCGTTCCACCGCGATGGCGCGGGGCTGGAAGAACCGCCCCGGCTCCGTCCCCTGGCCCCCCACCACGCGGCGGACGGAGCTCGCCGCGGCCGGTGCCGGCTCCCCGGCCCGACCCGCGCCCCGCCTGCAGCCAGCCGGTCCGAGCAGGCTGGCGGCGAGGAGCGCCGCGGCGGCGGCGCGGAGCCGCAGCCGCCTGCTCCTCTCGCGGCTTCTCGCGGATGGCGCCATGCTACTCGCGTCTCTCCCCGCCCTCGAGGATCAGCTCCAGATAGTCGCGGACCTGCTTCTCGTACTCCTTCGGCAAGGGCTCCTTCTCGATCTCATCCGACAGCGCCCGCACCGCTCGCGCCACGCCGTCGCTCTTCGAGATCCTCGCAGTCCCCTCGGGCGAATCGCCGGCCTCCGTGAACTGTCCGACCACGTCGCCGGGCTCGAGGCCGCTCGCCCGGATGCGAGAGCCCTCGAAGCTCACCGGCTCGGGGCTTCCCTGCGGCCGCACGCCGGAGGCCTGACCGCCCGCCGGGCCGGTCGGTCCGCCCTGCGCGGATCCCTGAGCGGCGCGCGCGCCGCCGGCCAGGCCTGCCATCCTCGCGCTCAGTGAGGAAGAGCCGCGACCGCGGCCCTCGCCGGCGCCCCGTCAGGTGGCGCCCGGCTGGAGGCCGGCCGCTCAGGTGCTGCCGGGCTTCTCGCCCGGCCGAGGGAGGCCCCGCCGCCTGCCGCACTCCGGACACCACTCGGAGCCAGGACTGTCGAGGGCCTGGCGGATGCTCCGCAGGTCCTCCTTCGTCCAGCGGACCAGCTCCAGGCTCCGCTCGAGGAGCTCCGTCTCATCCACCTGGCGAGCGAGCGCCTCGAGCTCCTCCCGCGAGAGCTCAAGGGCGTCGAGAGCCCGGGAGAGGCTCTCGGCGTCGAGGCTGTCCGCCGCGGCCGACAGGGACCGGGAGAGCCCCTGGAGGGCGGCGCTGTCGCGGGCGAGCCGCGAGAGCTCCTCGCTCAGACGCCGCAGCCGGTCCTGCTCCTCGGGCGTGAGCTCGGAGGGCCGCTTGCGCGAGAGGGTCTCGATGTCGCGCTCCAGGCTCTCGATCTCCTCGCGAGATTTCTCGAGGTCTCCTTCCTTCAGAGACTGGCGCAGCCGGCGGGTGAGATCGACATCCTCGAGGCTCAGCTTCTGCAGGCCCTCGATCGCCCGGGCGACGGCCTCGTTCCTCTCGCTCGAGAGCGCCTTCAGGATCGCATCCTCCTTGCGCGCCAGCTCGATGAGCGCCTCCTTCTTCGGCTCGCCGCCGCTCTCCGGCGGGCGCTCGCTCGCCGGCTCCGGCGGCCGGGGCTCGCCGGCTTCGCGATCCCTGAGGCTGTCGATCAGCTTCTTCAGCTCCTCGAATTGCTTCTCCTCGGCCTCCTTCGCGATCTTCTCGAGCTCCGCAGCGAGCTCCTCCTTCTCGATCTCCACGGCCTCGCGCTCCTCGGCGACGGCGCGCCTCCTCGCGCCCCGCCCGAGAACGTCGATCTCCGGAACGAAGAGGAGGATCAGCGCGCAGGCCGCGGCGGGAGCGAGGAGCCACCAGGACGTCCGCGGAGGCCGGACGGGAAAGCGCTCCGCCAGGCGCACGCCCTCGAGCCGGCGCGCCCCGTCCTCGCAGATGAGGCACTGCCAGGGCTCGAGCGCCGGCCGCCGGGGAGCCTCCTCGAGATAGACGGCCGTCGCCAGCCGCTCCTTGAGCGCGAGCCGCTCGTCGGCGGCCCGGGCGGCATCCGCGATCCGCACCCGCCCCCGGATCGCGGCGCGCACGATGGTGAAGGCGATCGCACCGAGGAGCGCGCCGCCGATCCACACTCCCTCGCCGACGCCGAGCGAGAAGATCCGCTCCGCGGCGATGAGAACCGCCGCCAGCGAGACGCACAGCAGCAGGTCGGCGCAGAGCCAGCGCAGAGCTCCCGCGAGGAAGAGGCGGCGGCGGATCGCCTCGAGGCGCGCGGCGATGCTCCGGTACGCCGTGCGAGCGCGCTCTCTCTCGGGCGGACGCGGCGGCGACTCGCCATCCGGCGGGATCTGGGCAGTCATGTGACCCCTCTTAAGCCTTCACGAGTTTCGACTTAGGTGATTCTAAGGGGCGGATCGCGGACGACAAGGAAAAAGGACCCTCCCCTCCGGCCACGGTCTCCTCTGCGCGGATGCATCGCGCCGCCTAGCGGCCGGGCACGACGACGGCGATCGACATCCGCTCCGGCTCGAGGAGATCGCGGATGCGGTCGAGCACCATCTCGCGCGTGACCCGGCTCAGGAGGTCGATCGTGCGGAACAGATCGTAGCCGTGGAACCGGAAGTACGTGTAGTTGGCGGCGAGGTACTCGAGGGAGTTGAAGCTCCGGATGAAGGTGCCGATGAACTTGCGCTTCTCCCGCTCGAAGTCCGCGGGCGGGAGAGGATGGTCGCGGAGCTCGCTCAGCCGCTCGAGCAGGATCTTCTCGAGGCGGTCGGGGTCGGGCGTGTCGCCGCCGACGAGCGCGTAGCCGATGCCGGCCCCCGCGCTGTAGGAGGCCGAGAAGTCATCGAGGATGAGCTGGCGCTCGTAGAGCTCCCGGAAGGTGTCGGTGCTGCGCCCGAAGCAGATCTCCAGCGCCATCTCGCTGACCAGCTCCCGCTGGACGTACGCCTCGCCCAGGATGGGCACTCGCGTCTCCTTGAACCCGGCGAGGATCTTGGGGACGGCGACCTCCATCGAGAGGCGCCTGTGCGCGCACGCCACCTCCTCCGGCTCATCCGGGAAGAACCGCTCGGAGACGCATCCTCCCGGAACGCTGCGGCGCGAGGCGCCCAGGACGCAGTCGAAGAACTCCGAACGGTCGATGTCCCCCACCGCGAAGAGGCTCATGTTCGCGGGGTGATAGAAGGACCGGTAGCAGGCCTCGAGCGTCGGCACGTCGATCCCCGCGATCGACTCCGCGGTCCCCGCGATGTCGATCCGGATCGGATGGCGCTGGAAGAGATTCTCGAGCGTGGTGCGGTAGATCACCCAGTCGACGCTGTCGTCGTATCCCTTGATCTCCTGCTCGATGATCCCGCGCTCCTTCTCGACCTTCTCCTCGCGGAAGGCAGGAGTCTCCACGAAGCTCAGCAGGAGCTTCAGGTTGTCGAAGAACCGGTCGCTGGCGGCGAACAGGTAGGTCGTGGTCGTGAAGGAGGTCGACGCGTTGTTGTAGGCGCCGTTGGCGGCGAACAGGTCGGAGACGTTCCCCTCCTCGGTCTCGAACAGCGTGTGCTCCAGGAAGTGCGCGATGCCGTCGGGCACCCTGGTTCTCTCTCCGCCCGCGACCAGGAAGTCGTTGTCGACCGAGCCGTAGAAGGTCGAGTAGCAGGCGTACTTCTTCTGGAATCCGGGCTTCGGGCAGAGATACACTTGCAGGCCCGACGGAAGCCGCACCTGGAAGACCTCTTCCCGCAGCGTGGGGCTCTCCAGCCGTTCGATCTCGATCGATGTCATGTGGCCGCCAGGCGGTCCCCTCCGTCCAGTCAGTTGTGCAGAAAATACGTCGTGTCGTGGCGGAGCCGCAGCGCCGCCTCCACGATCTCGCCGCGCGTCACGCTCTGGAGCCTCCTGCGGAAGGCGGGCAGGTCGAGCTCCCTTCCGTGCAGGCTCCAGACGTAATCGATGTCCGCCAGGGCAGAGAAGTTGTCCTCCAGCATCCGGTTCTGATTCAGCAGGGACTGCCGCGTCGCCTCGATCTCCTCGTCGCTGATATCGCCCTTCCTCAGGGCCTCGACCTGCTCCAGAACGATCTCCAGGACCTGAGCGAACTTGTCGCTCGAGATGCCGCAGTGGATGAAGAGCAGCCCCTTCGTCCTCTCGGGCCAGGAGTGCGCCGAGTAGGCCAGGCTCGCCTTCTCCCTCACGTTCTGGAAGAGCTTGGAGTGGGAGTAGGCGCCGAGGACACCGTTCATCACGAGCAGGGCCTCGTACCGAGGATCGCAGTAGGTGATGTCGTGCCGGAACCCGAGGACGAGCCTGGCCTGATGCACGTCGAGCCGCTCGCGGACCTCTCGCACCTCACCCACGGGGAGCGGCGCAGGGGGCGGAGCGATCCGGAGAGATCCGCTCCGGCCGGACGCGAAGACGCGGGCGAGGGCCTCGCGCGTCCGATCGACGTCGATGTCCCCGGCCGCGTAGATCGCCAGGGGAGAGCGGTCGTACCACTCGAGGTACTGGCGATGGAGCCCGGCGGGCTCGATCGTCTCCAGGTCCTCCACGCGGCCCTGGTCGTACCAGCGGTAAGGCTCGTCCCTGCACATCTCCTCGACGCAGCGGAAGACGGCGTAGGCGGCCTTGTCGTCGATGAGCGATTCGATGTTGTGGCGCAGCGTGGCCTTCTCCTGCTCCACGTACTCCGGCCGGAAGCCCTCACCCTCGACCAGGGGGTCGAAGATCAGATCCCTGAGGAACTCGAGACTCTTGCCGAAGAGATCCTGTCTGGCGGCGCCTGCGGCGCTGGAGCGCGGGAGAAAGCAATCGTTGACGACGTCGATCTGGTACTTCGTCAGGTGCCACTCGCCGATCTTGGCCACATGGCTGTGGAGGCTGGCCCCGTACATCTCCTCGAGGTGGCGGTAGAGGACCTGCATGTCCGGCAGCCGACGGCTTCCCCGTCGCAGCACAGAGGGGAGGAGCGAGCGGCGGGTGACCGTCTCGTCCAGATCGGAGATCAGGTAGGACTTCACCAGGATCGTCTTGAGCTTCCTGTTCGAGTTGATGCCCAGCCTCAGGCCGCCGGGAAGCTCGAAGTGCTGGAAGCGGGCCGTCGTCATCCTTTCGCTCACTTCCTGTCGAACCTCCTCTCGAGCTCCCGCCGGCTCAAGCGCACCATCGTAGGCCGGCCGTGCGGGCAGTGCCGGGGATCCTCGGCCAGATCGGCGCGGTCGAGCAGGCTGTCGATCTCCTCCGGCTGCAGGGGATCGCCGGCCTTCACCGCCCGCTTGCAGGCCAGCAGGCTCGCGAGGCGGCGATACGGCTCCGCCGTGGCATCCGGACCAGCGGGATGCTCGCCCTCCGCGGCGCAGACGTCCGCTCCCTCCTCCTGGAGCCACCGGAAGACCTCGCGGATGATCTCGGCCGTGTCGCCGCGGCCGCGCGCGCTGTCGAAGATCATGGGGATCGCGTGCACGGCGACCTCGCGGTCCCCGAAGGGCTCGATCTCGTATCCGCACCGGGCGAGGAGGCGGCGCGCGGAATCCGCGAGGACGATCCGGTCGAGCGGAATCTCGACGATCTCCGGCACGAGCAGCTTCTGCCGGATGACCTCGCCGGCGAGAAGGCCGCGCAGGATCTCCTCGAAGAGGATCTTCTCGTGAAGCGCGTGCTGGTCGATGAGCGCGAGGCCGTCCTGCTCCTCGATCAGGATGTAAGCGCCGAGGATCTGAAGGGCGCGCGTCCTTCGGGCTCCGGGCGCATCCGGGCGCTGCCGCGGCGCGGGCGCTGCCGGGCCGAGGCGGGGCGCTGGATCCGCCGAGGCTCGCGAGCCGGCTGGCGCGAGGGGCGGCCGCCTCTCCTCTGCGCGGGCGCGCGGCGAGGAGAAGAAGTCGCCGGCGGCCCTCTCGACCCGCCGCCGCGCCTCGGCGGTTCGGTGATCAGGGGGGCGCGCATCAGGCGGAGGCGAGCTCTCCGCGCTCCCTTCCGCCGCCGGGCTCTTCCGCGGGCCGGAGGACGGATCCCCGGCGCCTTCGAGCGCCTGCCGGATCGAATGGTGGATCAGCGGATAGATCCCTCCGGGATCGCGGAACCGCACCTCGGTCTTCATCGGATGGACGTTCACGTCCACGCCGCCCGGCGGAAACTCGAGGAACAGGTAGCAGACGGGCTGCTGGCCGGGGATGAGAAACCCCTGGTAGGCGGCTCGGACCGCGTGGAGGAGAAGCCGATCGCGGATCCACCGCCCGTCGACGAAGAAGTGCTGGTCCCGCGTGTCGCCCCGCCGCAGCTTCGGAGAGCCGACGAACCCGTGAAGCGCGGGCCGATCCGGCCCCCCGTCGACCGCCACCTGGACGAGCTCGCCCGCCTTCTCCGGTCCGAGGATCTGCCGAAGCCTCTCGCCGAGGTCGGCGGCGCCGGCGAGGTCGAGAACCTTCCGGCCGTGGTGCGTCAGCCGGAAGCGGATCGAGGGGAATCCCAGCGCGAGGCGCGTGACCTGCTGGAGCACGTGCGACAGCTCGGTCGTCGCCGCGCGGAGGAACTTGCGCCGGGCGGGGACGTTGTGGAAGAGGTTCCGGATCTCGATGACGGTCCCCTCCGGTCCGGCCGCCGGCTCCACCTCGCCTCGGCCCGGCCGGTACCGGTACGCGACATCCTGGCGCGGGGGGCGCGAGATGGCCTCGACATCCGACACCGCGCACATCGCCGCGAGCGCCTCTCCGCGGAATCCGAGCGATGCGACTCCGAAGAGGCATTCGCTGGCCTCCTCGACCCGCAGCTTGCTCGTCGCGTGGGCCTGGAAAGCGAGCGGCAGATCCTCGGGCGACATCCCCCCTCCGTTGTCGCGCACCGTGACCTTCTTCTTGCCTCCCTCCTCGAGATCGATGTCGATCTCCGTGGCGTGGGCGTCGATGGAGTTCTCGACCAGCTCCTTGACGAGGCTGGCCGGTCTCTCGACGACCTCGCCGGCCGCGATGCGGCTGACGATCTCCGGAGGCAGTACGCGGATGTGGTGCATGATGTCGAAAGCCAGAGCCCGGACCGCTGCATCCCCGCACTCGGAAGCGTCGCCGCTCAAGCGCGCGGCTGCTGGATCGAGCCAGCCCCGCGACAGCGGGGCAGACCGGGGATCAGCGGACGGAGCCCGCGCAGCGCTCGTCGAAACGCACGAGCCCGGACCGCTGCATCCCCGTACTCGGAAGCGCGGCTGCTGAGAAGAGGATTGTAGTCCTGGCGACCATCCGGTCAAGGCCGCGCGCCGAGGCAGCCGGCGGCGGGGGCCCTCTGCGGATGCCCGTTGCTTTTGTCGATCTCCGTCGGTTACTCTCCCCGTCGCCTACAGCAAGACACCGTTTCGACAGGAGCGCGACTCGTGAGCGAAGCAGCCGCCGGCCGGAGAATCGACGGGAGGTCCATCGCGCGGACGATCTACGAGCGCGTGGGCGAAGGCATCGCTCGCCTTCGGCAGAGAGGCATGGTCCCCCACCTGGTCGCGGTCCAGATGGGGCACAGCGAAGCCTCCGACGTCTACGTCCGCAATCAGAAGGAGAGGCTCTCTCCGCTCGGGATCCAGTTCACCCATCTCGCTCTCGATCCCACTCTCTCCGCGGAGGCGCTCATCACGCACGTCGAGGCTCTCAACGAGAATCCCACCGTGACCGGCATCATCCTGACGATGCCGCTTCCCGACGCCATCCCGGCCTTCCGGATCCAGGAGAGGATCCATCCCGCGAAGGACGTGGAGGGGGTCCACCCCGCGAACCTCGGCCGTCTCATCCACAACCGCCAGGCCGTCGGCCCCTGCACGGCGCTGGCCGTGCTGACGGCCATCGAGGCGACCGACGTCCCCCTGGAGGGCAAGTACGTCGTCATCGTCGGCCACAGCGACATCGTCGGAAAGCCGGTCGGCCTCTGCCTGCTCCAGGAGCTGGCGACGATCACGACCTGCCACGTCGCGACGAAAGACCTCGCCCGCCATACGCGCGAGGCGGACATCCTCGTCGTCGCCGTGGGGCAGCCCGGTCTGATCCGGGCTGACATGGTGAAGCCGGGAGCGGTCGTGATCGACGTCGGGATCAGCCGCACCAGCGACGGGCGCATCGCCGGGGACGTCGACATCGATGAGGTGGCTCCCCGGGCGAGCTGGATCACGCCCGTGCCGGGAGGCATCGGTCCCATCACGGTGGCCATGCTCGCTCGCAACACGATGCTCTGCGCAGAGAAGCAGTGCGAGGGCGGCGCCTGAGGCGCTCTCCCGCGCGCGGCCACGGCGCTCATCCAGTGTTACCCCCCCTGTACCCTTGAAATGTCGCGCTTGCCGGGGGAATCGAGTACCGTGGCAGCGTGACTCCGGCAGCCCGCTGCGGATCCGCCCGCCGGCCACCTGCTGGGCCCCCAGGGGAGGGGGAAGTCCAGCTCGCGCAGCTGCCATCGCGAGAGGATCCCGGAAGGTCCACCTCTGCGGATCTCAGCGCCAGAACAGCCTGCGTCACCGCTCGGCCGCCGCGCGGCCCGGCTGCGCCCCGTAGAGCCCCCGCTCGGCGATGTAGTCGGCGACGGCCGCGGGGACGACGTCATCCCGCACCAGCTGTCCTCGCCGGAGAGCCTCGCGGATGGCCCGGCTCGAGACCGGGCAGGGCTCCATCGAGACGCGGTGGAGCTCGAGGCCGGCCGGCGCTCCCGCGGGCCCCGCCTGCGGCTCCGCTTCTCCAGCCCCGGCATCCGCCCCGTGGCCCGGCCGGTTCACGACGACCAGCCGGACGATCTCCAGGATGCGGGGCAGATTCCTCCAGCTCTCGAGCTCCCCCACCGTATCGGAGCCGATCAGGAAGAAGAGATCCGCCTCCGGATACCGCTCCCTGAGGATCTCGAGCGTGTCGACCGTGTAGCTGAGGCCGTCGCGGCGGACCTCGACGTCGCACGCCTCCATCCCCTCCAGCCCCACGAGAGCCCGCCGGACCATCTCCAGTCGGTCCTCCGCCGGCGCGAGGTCGGCCGTCTTGTGGGGGGGCCGCCCCGCTGGCACGAAGAGGATCCGGTCGAGGGAGAGCGCGCGCCTCACCGCGCGGGCGACGGCGAGATGGCCGACGTGGATCGGATTGAAGGTGCCGCCCAGGATGCCGAGCTTCATCTCATCGACTCATCGACGCCTCGGAAAGACCGCCGGCTCAGGGATAGATCCGGTAGAGCATCCGAGGAAAAGGAATGCACTCGCGGACGTGCTCCGTACCGCAGATCCATGCCACCGTTCGCTCCAGTCCGAGACCGAATCCGGCATGGGGCACGGAACCGTACCGGCGCAGATCGAGATACCACTCGAACGGCTCCCTCGGGAGGCCGTGCTCCGCGAGGCGGGTCTCGAGGATCGCAAGATCGTCCTCGCGCTGTCCTCCGCCGATGATCTCGCCGATCCCTTCGGGCGCCAGCATGTCGACGCAGAGCGCAAGCTTCTCGTCCTCGGGATCCCTCTTCATGTAGAAGGCCTTCACCGCAGCGGGGTACCGCGTGACCATGACGGGCCGGTCGTACAGCTCGGAGATCGCCGTCTCGTGGGGTGCGCCGAAATCGTCCCCCTCCTCGAAGTCGATCCCCTTCTCGCGCAGCACCTTCACCGCCTGCGCGTAGGTGATCCGCGGAAATGGAGAGGCGACCTTTTCGAGCGGCGCCGGGTCCCTCTCGAGGATCTCGAGCTCGGGCCGGCGGGTCCCGAGAACGTGCCGCAGGATGGACACGACGAGATCCTCCGCCAGATCCATGATCTCGTCGAGATCGGCGTAGGCCACCTCAGGCTCCACCATCCAGAACTCCGTGAGGTGGCGCCGCGTCTTCGACTTCTCGGCTCGAAAGGTCGGGCCGAAGCAGTAGACACGCCCCAGGGCGAGCGCCGCCGCCTCGTTGTAGAGCTGGCCGCTCTGGGTCAGGTACGCGCTGCCCTCGAAGTACTCGACCTCGAAGAGGTTCGTCGTCCCCTCGCAGGCGCTGGGCGTGAATATGGGAGAGTCCACGCAGAGGA
This sequence comes from Planctomycetota bacterium, assembly GCA_016928605.1. Taxonomy (GTDB): domain Bacteria; phylum Planctomycetota; class UBA8108; order UBA8108; family UBA8108; genus JAFGKN01. Next base: position 11,115 of record JAFGKN010000263.1, read on the forward strand.
ATCCACGCTCATCGAAGAAGCGGCGAACAGCGGTGATGACGGCATCACGGATGCGCAGTACTGCGAACGGCCGCCGCGAGCGCAGCCAGAGATGGCGGTTGTTGAGGAGGAAGTCCGGACCGTGGGACTGCTTGGAGATCGGGTATTCCGCGGAGGGAACGTGGTGGACATCGAGCGCCTCGGCGAGGAGCTCCACTCCGCCGGGCGCGCGGGAGTCCTCGCGCACGGTCCCCGTCACCGAAAGGGAAGTCTCGTACGGCAGCTTGCCGCAGAGGTCGAACACCTCCGGCGGCACATCGTTGCACCCCATGATGGACTGGACGATCCCGCTTCCGTCGCGGATCTGCAGGAAGTGGATCTTGCCCTTGCTGCGGCGGTTGTAGAGCCAGCCGTCGACGCGCACCCGCTCGCCGGCCGCCTGCTTCAGGTTCTCGATCCAGACGCGTTTCACCGACATCGAGTCTCCTCTCGCATCGCTTTTCTCTGGGCGAGCAGGTCCGTCCCCTACCGCGAGGACCCCGGCCCGGGCCGCGTCTCTCTCGGACGCACAGGAGTACCTTGTACCCGCTCAGCCCCCCCGAGCGGAAAGGGAAATGCCGCGCCTCCCCGGCGTCTCGGCCCTCCGCTCCGGCGGCGCCGAGCGGGGATGAGCGGCCGGAGAGAGGGCTCCGAAAGCGGAAACGGCCCGATTCCGGTCCGCTCCATCCCCCGCCCGCAGCGCCTCCTCCCAGTCCGCACCGGCCTCCCCGAAGCCCCCGGCGCCGCTGAGCGGAGAGGAGTCCGCCCCTGCACTGCCCAAAGCCCTCGAGCCCGCCGCTCCGGCGGCGCCCAGCGGGGATGAGCGGCCGGAGAGAGGGCTCCGAAAGCGGAGACGGCCCGATTCCGGCCCGCTCCATCCCCGCCGGGCACCGCGTCGCCCCACCCCCGTCCGCGCCGGCCTCCCCGAAGCCCCCGGCGCCGCTGAGCGGAGAGGAGTCCGCCCCTGCACGGCCCAAAGCCCTCGAGCCCTCCGCTCCGGCGGCGCCCAGCGGGGATGAGCGGCCGGAGAGAGGGCGCTGCTTCCCGGCAGGACGCCGCCCCGGTCCGCTCCATCCCCGCCGGGCACCGCGTCGCCCCACCCCCGGTACATTTGCTCTTGGCCGGCTCCACCTCCGTGGCTATAATTGGTTTCTATCCTGCAATCAGATCGAGACTTTGTAAAGACTTACGCGCCTCTTGGGGGGTGCTGTCTGCGCGGAGCCTCCGATCCTATGGGCTTGGGCCATCGATCACGAGGAATCAGAGCCGCCCGGTGGAAGTAACTACCCTTCTCCGGCTCGAGTCGATCGCGGCGGCGGTGCGGACCGTCGACAACAACGGCGTTTGCCATTTGCTCTGTGCGGAGACATGAAGACGATGTATCTCAGCCAGCCCCGAAGAGTTCCTAGCCGCCTCTTCTCCGTGGCGGCATCCGTCGCGCTCGTGTGGATGCTGCTGTCGCTGGGCTCTCCCGCGCGAGCCGAGAACGGAGATCTCGTCGCCATCCATGAGACGCTCAACGCTCTCGGCATCGAAGCCGTCGACATCGCGCAGGACAGCGGCGACGGCAGCTTCTGGGTGCTGGGGGCCGACGGCAGCTCCATCAAGAACCACGCCGTGTACCACCTGGGCGCGGATCTCGAGACCCATGCCGGTACGATCGACAACCCGCATCCCCGCGGCGACATCGCCACGAGCACTCTCACGATCAACCGCGGCATCGCCCTTCGATCGATCTCGAACACGATCTTCGTTCTGGCGAGCGTGGGACCTCGGCTGAGCCAGCGGTACTCGCTCCGGGAGATTTCCCGCGTCGGAGAGATCATCGGCGAGGACGTGACAGTGGAACCGCCCGATGGCGATGCGAACCTGTTCGGTCTCAGCTACGACATCATGACCCGCCAGCTCTGGACGCTGGACGCCCGCAACGACAAGGTCGTGCGGTTCGCTGCGGATGGCACCGTCACGGAGAGCTTCCTGCTTCCCGGCAAGGTATCGCCGTCCACCGTGCTGCGGGGAGAAGGCATCTGCTTCTCGCTCGAGGAGATCGATTCGCGGATCCTGGTCGCCTACGGAGACATCTTCAGCGCGGGCCCGACGCGCGTCCTAGAGCTGCAGTCGGAGGGCGTTGTCCACGGAGATCAACGGGTCGGAGATCCGACGGGGATCGAGATTCCACTCCTCCAGGTCCCCGATTCCCGGCTGCGGGGGTTCCAGTTCTTTCGCGCCGGCTTGCTCGGAGTCGAGAGGCGCATCGCCATCATCGGCTCGGGCGCCAAGATCTACGAGGTCGAGCAGACCCTCTCGAGCCCGATCCCGCCCAGCGAGCTCAGCTGCTCCCTCACCCTGAACAACCAGGTCCTGCTCCGCTGGAAGAACAACGGTCCGAACGAGGACGGAAGCTACAACGGCCCGATCCAGCTCGAGCGCAACGGGGATCCCCTCACGTCCATCCCGGGCGACTCCGAGGAGTACCTCGACGAGACTCCCATCGAAGGACCTGCGAGTTACTCCCTGAGAGGCTCGGAAGACTCGGGGGGCGTCCTCGGGCGGTGGAGCCATCCCTGCGGCGTCACCGTCGGCGCCGGCGGGCTCGTCCACTGGGCAGCCTTCCCCGGCTCCTCGGTCTTCGACGTGGCCGAGAACCCGAGCACCGGCGAGATCTTCGTCACGGACGACCTGCGGGGCGTCGTCTACCGGTTCGACTCGGACCTGAACCACGTCGGTGAGATTCCCTCTCCATGGCCGAATCCCGGAGCCGTAGCCTTCGTCTCCTCCATCCAGCTCGGCTTCCCGCCTCAGACCTTTCCCAACCTTCTGGCAGTGGCCGAGGCGACCGGGAACCGCGTCCGATTCGTCGATCCGGCAGACCCCGCTGCACCGGTGATCACGACGATGACGCTCAGATTCAACGCTGTCGAGAATCCGCGCATCGGCGGCATGAGCTACGACTCCACCAGCGGTAGCTTCCTTCTCGTCGAGCGCGAGACGCAGCTGATCTACGCGTTCACATCGACTGGCACCGAGGTGGAGGCGTGCCGGCCTCCCGAGTTCCTCGTCGGCAGCGCCCTCCCCACCCGCGGAATCACCTATGATCCCCTGCTCGACACCGTCCAGGTCGCCTTCAGCGACGGGCTCGTCCGCGAGATCTACCCGGAAGGAAGCTGCCCGCCCACCGACTTCTGGGTCTCTCTGGAAGGCCTGGGCTCGGGCTATCTGGACTCGGGGTTCGCAGGCGGTATCCAAATCTCAGGCAACACCCTCATCGTCTGCGGACGCCAGTCGAACGCGCTCTTCCGGATCCTTCTCTTCCCCTTCAGTCCGCACTTCGTGCGCGGAGACTTCAACCGCGACAGCCTGGTGAATCTCAGCGACGCCGTCTCAACCGCCAGCTACCTCTTCCTCGGGGGTTCCTCCCCCACCTGCCAGGACGCCGCCGACGCCAACGACGACGGCATCCTCGACATCAGCGATCCTGTCTACCTGCTCTTCTTCCTCTTCGTTGCAGAGAGTCCTCCGCCGCCAGCTCCCTATCCCGATCCCGGCATCGATCCGACGTTCCGCGACAGCCTCGGCTGTGCCGAATAGAGGCGAAGAAAGCCATGAAGCTCACGACAAAGCGAACCACCAGCTGCCCCGAGTGTCAGCTACAACCGAGGGCGAACCCGATGTCTGCCTCCGCCTCCACAAGCCGCGCTTGCCTTGTCGCATTCCTCTTTTTCGCACTCTGCCTCGCGGCTCCGGCGTGGGCGGAGAACGTCATCGAGATCGGATACGGAGAGGGCACACCGGGAAACTCCGGTGCGCACGTCATCGTGACGGCACGGAACGACACGCCGATCCACGGCTATAGCCTGGCCATCAGCTATCCCGCCGAGGTCCTGACGCTGACCAGCATCTCCGTCGAGGGCACGCACGTTCGTGCTCTCGAGCCCGACTTCGTGGCTCCCCAGATCGACACCGCCCTGGGGGTGGCGACTCTCGGCGTCATCTTCGACTACGATCCTCCGTCGGGCGGTTCCTTCCAGCCGACCCAGCTCGACGCGCTGCCCGAGGCCAGCAGCCCCATCATCATCGGACGCCTCAGCTTCCACGTTGCAGCCGGTGCGCCTGGCGGCTCCTATCCGATCCGCCTGATCGACGGTCTCGGATCTCCTCCCGGCTACAACCGATTCACGCGCGCGGGCGAGAGCGTGGTGCCGAGGCTCGTCGATGGGTCGTTCTACGTGGCTGGCTGCGACGTGCTCGCTCTCGAGAAGAAGATAGCGCTGGCGGGCGTCACACCCAGCCTTCCGGTCCACGCCTACGTCCAGCACTGCGAGCCGCTGGCGGGATTCTCGATCACGATCGGCTACAAGTGCAGCGCCCTGACGCTGGTCTCGGCCGGCTACGGCCAGACGTATCTGGGAGTCACGCTGGGCAATCAGGGACTCATCGATTTTTTCACCACCCAGGTCGACGACACGATCGGGGGTGACTACTGCCGCTCCGTGACAGCCGCGGTCTTCGAGTATCCG
>JAFGKN010000264.1 GCA_016928605.1 Planctomycetota bacterium
GCGTAGCGGTCGGTGTCCTCGAAGCGCGGGCGCGGAGCGGTCGCCCCGAGCGGCGGGTCGTTCGGGCCCGCGCACCAGCTCGCGACCGGGCAGACGTCGCAACGCGGGGCGCGAGCGGTGCAGACGGTCGCGCCGAGCTCCATCATCGCCTGGTTGAAATCTCCGCTCCGGCCCGCTGGAAGCCACGAAGCGGCGATCTCGCGGATCCGCCGCGCCGCGGGGGCCTGCCTCGGATTGCCGGGGATCCTGCAAAGGCGCGTGATGACGCGCTCGACGTTTCCGTCCACGACGGGGTGCGGCTCGCCGTAGGCGATGCTCAGGATCGCGGCCGCCGTGTAGGGGCCGACGCCGGGGATCGAGAGCGCATCGGCGAGGGCGCGCGGAAAGCGGCCGCCGTGGCGCTCGACGACCTGTCGCGCCCCGGCGAGGAGGGATCGCGCTCGGCGGTAGTACCCGAGCCCGGACCAGAGGGCGAGCACCTGCTCCTCGCTGGCGGCCGCCAGGTCGTCGATGGTGGGAAATCGCTCGAGGAATCGCCCGTAGTACTCGACGACCGTCTCCACGCGCGTCTGCTGCAGCATCACCTCGGAGAGCCAGACGGCGTAGGGATCGGCCCGGCGGCGCCAGGGGAGGTCGCGGCGGCGCCGGCCATACCACTGGAGCAGTCGGGAAGCCAGAGCCTGCGCTTCTTCGGTCATGGCGGGGTGCGTCTCGGGATCCTCTCCGCGGGCCTGCTCTCCAGGCGCTCTATACCGCGGGAGGAGATCACGCACAAGGACGAGCCGTCTCGAAGCGAGTTTCCTCGCGCTTTCCGATGGGCTATGCTGGCGCTGCGCCGCGGCTGGAGGCGGCGGCGAGGAGCGGAGGTACATCGAGGCGCCATGCTTCGCATCACTCACCTGGGTCAGTACTGGTCGGCCGCGCGGAGAGAGGTGCGGCTCCTCGGCTGCCGCGATGTCTCCACGGGGCCGGATGGAAGGCTCGACGGCGCGGCGGTCGACCTCTCGGACCTCGTGCTGCTTCCGGGATGGCGGGGGGAGCTGCGCAGGAGCTCCTCCTTTCGCTCGCGCCCCGGCGCGCTCTGGACCTACGCCGCGCTGCCTTTTCCCGCGGTCGAGCTGGTCGAGCAGCTCGAGGTCAGAGGCCTGACCGTCGACGAGTGGGCCGCCGCGGGGATCGATGCTCCGCCCGGAGCGCGCGAGCTCTCCCTCGCCCTGCTGGACGCGCCTCCCGATCCGGACGCCGACCACCTGGTCGCGCCCATCATGCCGCGCCGCGCGATGGCCTTCGGCGTCACGTATCGAAGCTCGGCCCTCGAGCGCGAGACGGAGGGCCGGCGCGGAGACTACGGCTACGTCTACCGCGCGGTGAAGGAGAGGAGCGAGCGGCCGGAGATCTTCGTCAAGGGGACATCTCCCGAGCACTTCGTCGGCCCCGGCGGGCGGATGGCGCTGCGGCGCGATCTCACCAACTCGGAGGACATGTCGGGCCGGCGGACGCCGAGAGCCGCCGCCGGCTGCGGGATCGAGCCGGAGCTGGCGATCGCCGTCCACTCGAGCGGCCGGATCTGGGGCTACACGCTCGCCGACGACGTGTCGAGCAACCGCCTCGAGAACGAGACGCTCCTCTACCTGGCGCAGGCGAAGTACTTCACCGGATCGCTCGTCCTCGGCCCGCTGATCCTCCTCTCCCCGGAGCAGGACAATCCCCGGCTCGACATCGCGGCGAGGATCTTCTCCGCGCGCGGCGAGCTACTCTTCGAGAGGGCGACGAGCTCGGAGCGCATCAGCGCGCCGCTCTCCTCTCTCGTCCGCTGGGTATCCAGCCATCTCCGCCTGACGCCCGGCGAGGTCATCTCGACGGGCACGGACGTAGTGCCGGACGGGCGCGTCAAGGTCCTCGAGGAAGGGATGACCGTCGAGATCGCCTCGCCCCGCATCGGGGTGCTTCGCCACGGAGCCGCTCCGCTCCCCGAGGACGCCGATCTGAACCTCGACTACTCCCGGCTGGAGCTGGAGGGGGAGCCAGGCCATGGCCGCTGAGCGCCCCTCGCCCGCCGAGCTCTTCAACGCGGCTCTGGAGGCCTTCTGCAGCGGAGACATCGAGGAGGCCGCCGCCTGCCTGCGCGCGGGGTTCTTCGAGAACATGTTCCTCGCGGCGGAGCTCCTCGGCCTGGAGTCCGAGAAGCCCGCCATGTGGCATCCCGGCGCGTACGCCGAGCCGCGCGCCGCTCAGGAGTACGTCTCGCGCTACGGAAAGCTCTGGGACGAGCACGAGGATGCTCTGCAGTTCCTCGCCGAGGTGTGGAGCGATCCGCTGGTGCGGAGCGAGATCCGCAGCTTCGTCAACATGTCGAAGGCGATCCTCCAGACGCAGAACGAGCACCAGCAGGCGGATCTCATCAGGGAGCGCGAGCGGTTCGGCGACCTCCGGAGGATCCGCAGGACACAGTCCGAGATCCTCGAGCGGCTGAGCTCGGGCAGCTATCGCAGGCCCCTCGAGCAGCCTCGCCTCTCCCTCATCCTGCTCGCCGCCCGCAGCCCGGCGCAGACCGTGGAGTTCTACCGCCAGCTCTTCGAGATGGAGCCGGTCCGCACGAGCCGGCTCGCCGGAGGCTACGCGGAGTTCGATCTGCCGGGCGTGCGCCTGGCGGTGCACGGCCACGACCGCCTGGGGCAGGGAGACCCGTACGGCCTGGGGGATCCGCCCGCATCCCTCGGCTGGGGGGCGATCTTCGTCATCCGCACCGGCGAGTTCGACCGGTATCTCGACAACGCGCTCCGCGCGGGACTGGAGATCGTCGACCGCGACCTCCAGTCGCCGGGGAAGCGCTTCTTCCTCGTCAAGGATCCGTCGGGATACCTCCTCGAGATCACCGAGGAGGCCGAGCCCCAGGGGCTGTAGCTGGCAGTCCGGGCAAGACGCAGAGGTGCCGGGACCGGTCTGTAGGGCCGGATGCGGCCGTCCGGGCCGGTGGGTCTCGACCTCGGCCGGAGAGATCCTCTGCAGCGAACCGCGGGCTCGCGCATTGCCTGGCTCGCGGGCTCGCAATAGGATGGCCCTGGCCGAGTCGAGCGGCCCAGCAGGCTGCCGCGGGCTCGGCCCGGCCGGGACCGCATCGGATCCCGGCCGGCTCGCCCGCTCACCGCTCCGGAGGTTGACCATCATGCATCGAGAAGCACGCGCCCTGACGGGATCCCTCGGGATCGCGCTCCTCGTCTCCCTCTTGCCGATCTCGCCGGCGCTCGCCTTCGAGAAGGCCGCGCAGGATCTCTCCTCGCTCGTCGCCCGGTATCGCGCCGGCTGCCAGCAGGTGATCGCGACGCGCTCCGGGCGGGAGGAGAAGATCAAGGAGTCGATCACGCCGGTCCTGGAGAAGATCGCCGCCCTGGGCAGCGATGACGCTTTCAAGTTCCTCGTGGGAGAGCTGAGGAAGGGGCCGTTGCCAGAGATCTCGGCCGCGTGCGCGGCGCCGATCCTCACGTTCTCCGGCGACCGGGCGGTGGCTGCCGTGCTCGGCGACCTCCCGCGCCGCCCGCCCGTGATCCAGAAGGCGGTGCTGGAGGCGCTCGGGTCGGCGAGCAGGGATCTGGCCGGCGCGGAGAGGGATCTGCTCGCCCTCGGCCGGAGCCGCCTCCCCGACGACGTCCTTCCGGCTCTTCCAGCCGTCCTCGCGAAGCTCGACAGCGAGGAGGCCGCCAGGCTCCTCATCGCACAGGTGAGGCCGGCGCGGTCGGCGCGCGGCCAGGCCGATGCGGCGGCGGAATCGTACGAGAAGGAGGTCATCGCGGCCCTGAGGAAGACGAAGAGCGAGAGCATCAAGGCCTACCTCGCGACGAGGGCCCTCTCCTCGGCGAGCCAGCCCGACCAGCTGGTCGTGATCATCACGCTCATCGGCGAGCTGAACCTCGCCGACGCTCGCGACGATCTCGTCAAGCTGATCGGCAACCGCTCGCCGGAGGTGGCGGCCGCCGCGGTCTCCGCGCTCACGAAGGTTGGCGTGGGGAATGCGACGGACGCCATCGCGAGGGCCCTCGAGAGGCAGCAGGGATCCGAGACGCTGACCTTCCGGATCCAGTCCATGGACGCGCTCGCGACGTCGGGCAAGGACGACGCGATCGACGTGGTGATCCGGTTCGCCCGCGGCAGGGATCCCGAGATGCGCTCCATCGCCATCGGCAGCCTGGCGCTGGCCGCGCGCCATCCGCGGGCGCTCAACGCCCTGCTCGAAGGGCTCAAGGACGAGCAGCCTGCCGTGCGCTCCGTCGCGCTGCGCGCGGTCTCGCGCGTCCGCGAGAAGGCGATGATCGGGCCTCTCATCGATGCGCTCGAGAGCGATGACTACTCCTTCCAGGTGAAGGTCCTCCAGCTTCTGGTCAACCTGACCGGCCAGAACATGGGGCTCGTGCCCGGCGACTGGAGGAAGTGGTGGGATATCGCCGAGGCGCGCTTCGAGTTTCCCAAGAGCGACGAGAAGTCGTTCACGTCGGTCCGGGCCTACGACCTCGACTACTTCGGCATCGAGGTCTCCTCCAAGCGGCTCGGCTTCGTCGTCGACATCTCGAGCAGCATGACCGAGATGGTCAAGGTCCGCAGGCGCGGCGAGAGGAGCGGTGGGGCATCGGGCGGCACCACCGTGGCCGGAGGAAAGAAGGGCGGCGACGAGGAGATCAAGGGCGACCGGGCGAGGAAGATCGACGTCCTCAAGAAGGAGCTGACGAAGGTGATCAGGAAGCTGCCGCCGGACACCTTCATCAACATCCTCACCTTCGATGCCACCTACCGAGCGTGGCAGAAGCAGCTCCAGCCGCTGGCGGGTCCGGGGCGCGCCAGGGCTCTCAAGTACGTCGAGGACATCAAGACAGGCTTCGGCACGAACGTCTTCGACACGCTCGAGTTCGCGCTCCAGGACAAGCGCGTGGATACGATCTACCTCCTCACGGACGGCCTCCCGACGCGCGGTCGCATCACCAACCCCGATGCCATCGTCGAGGAGATCCGCAAGCAGAACCGGTTGCGCGCCGTCACCATTCACTGCATCGCGTTCGGGGAGGAGTCCGATCTCCTCAAGAGGCTGGCCGCCGACAACGGCGGAGAGTATCGATTCGTCGACGAGTACTGATGCCGGAGCCCTCCTTGGCCGACAGCACGAGCGCGCCGCCCCCGGTCGAGATTCCGCCCATGTTCCTGGCGCGGCAGCGGTTCGACCGCCCGCGGGTCGATGATCCGGCCGCCGCGGTCGCGGAGCAGCTCGAGCGGCTCCTGCCGCCGTCGAGCCTGCGGCCGGGGGCACCCATCGGAGTCACCGTCGGCAGCCGCGGCATCGCGAACATAGCGGAGATCGCGCGGGCGGCGGTGGACTTCCTGCGCGCGCGCGGCGCTGCGCCGTTCATCATCCCCGCGATGGGGAGCCACGGCGGCGCGCGCGCCGAGGGCCAGGCGCAGCTGATCGCCCACCTGGGAGTCACCGAGGCCAGCATGGGGTGCCCCATCCGCTCGTCGATGGAGACCCGCAGCCTGGGGACCACGCCCGAGGGGATCGACGTGCGGATCGCCGAGGCGGCGTGGGAGGCGGATGGCATCCTCGTGATGAACCGCATCAAGCCGCATACCGATTACAAGGGCGAGATCGAGAGCGGGCTCGCGAAGATGTGCGCCATCGGCCTCGGGAAGTACGACGGCGCCCGCGAGATCCACGGCCGTCTCTTCGATCTCGGCCTGGGAGTCGCGATCCGCCGCGTCGCCGAGGCCGTGCTGAGCACCGGCCGGATCATCGGCGGCCTTGCGATCCTCGAGAACGCCTACCACGAGACGGCGAGGATCGCCGCCGTGCCCGCCGGAGAGCTGCTCGATCGGGAGGCCGAGCTCCTCGTCGAGGCTCGCCGCCTGATGGGGAGGCTGCCGCTCGGCGAGATCGACGTCCTCGTCTGCGACCTGCTGGGAAAGAACATCTCCGGCACGGGTCTCGACACGAATGTCATCGGCCGGGGCATCCACGGCTACGTGGAGGGCGTTCCCTGGTGCGAGGGGATGCCCAGCGTGATGCGGATCGTGGTGCGGGATCTCTCCGCCGAGAGCGATGGAAACGCGGTCGGGATGGGGCTCGCCGACTTCGTCACCGAGCGGTTCCTGAGCAAGGTCGATCAGCGGGTCACGGCCCTCAACTCCATGACCGGGTGCGCTCCCGCCGGAGCGCGGACTCCGATCGTCCTGGCCGACGACCGCGAGGCGATCACCGCGGCGATCCGCTCCTCCCGCCGCCGGCCCGCGGGGCCGCTCATCGTCCACGTGCGCGACACGCTCGCGCTCGTCGATGGGATGCTCTCCGAGGCGTGCCGGCCGCTCGTGGAGGGGCGCTCCGACATCGAGATCCTCTCCGAGCCGGCTCCTCTCGAGTTCGATGCCGGCGGGTATCTCAAGTCTCCGTTCGCTCCGTGATGCTCTGGGGAACCGAGGGCTCTCGCATGGGTGCTCGCCGATCGCCGCTTCTGTGGCGGACATGGATTTCCGGCGCCTCGAGCGGAATCGGCGAGGCGCTGGCGAGGGAGCTGGCCGCGCGGGGCTGCCGGCTGGCGCTCTTCGCGCGGAGGGAGGCCGAGCTCGTGCGGATCCGCGGGGAGATCCTCGCGCGGCGGCCCGACGCCGAGGTGCTCGTCCAGCCCGGCGACGTGACCGACCGGCGGCGGGTGGGGGAGGCGATCCGAGCGGCGGAGGCGGCGTTCGGAGGCCTCGACGTCGTGATCCTCAACGCAGGCACCGGCGACTCCCTCTTCCCGGACCGCTTCGATGCGGGGCTTGTCGAGCGGATCACGAGGGTGAACTACCTCGGAGCCGTCTACGCCATCGAGGCGGCGCTCCCGGGCATGCTGGCGCGGCGCGAGGGCCGCATCGCCGGCATGTCCAGCATCTCCGCCGTGCGCGGTCTCCCCGGCGCCGGCCCTTACTGCGCGAGCAAGGCGGCGCTGAGCACGTTTCTCGAGAGCCTGCGCGTCGATCTCCGCGGCCGGGGCGTGGGCGTCACCACTGTCTCTCCGGGCTTCGTCCGAACGCCGCTCACCGACCGGAACCGGTTTCCGATGCCCTTCATCCAGCCGGCGGACCGCGCGGCGCGGAGGATCGTCGAGGGGATCCGCCGCGGAAGGCGCGAGGTCTGCTTTCCCCGGCGGCTGACGATCCCGGCGCGGTGTCTCCGCTTCCTTCCCGCCGGCCTCTACGACTGGCTGATGAGCTTCGCGGCCCGCAAGGGCTACTCGAAAGCGCCGGAAGGCGGAGGCGAGGGCTGATCGCGCGCGGGGCTCCGCTCGCGCCGCTCGCGTCGCGCCGCTGCTGCCGGCGCGGGCGAGCCGCGGCCGGAGGGAGGCATCACCGCAGGTGGAGATAGGTGGCCCAGACAGCGATGGCCAGCTGCAGCGCGGCCACGAGGTGGAAGACGAGCCGGAACCTCCCCTTCCTCGTCTTGTGGCGCAGCAGGATCTGGGCTGTGTAGGCGAGGGGCGTTCCTCCTGCGAGCGCGAAGAGATGCAGGACCGCCTCCGGCACGCGCAGCCAGCCGCGGCGGGCGGCGAGCTTGTCGTGGGCGTAGAGCGCGAAGGTGACCGCGTTCACGGCGGCGAGGTAGGCGAGGACCCAGTGCCAGCCCCACCGCCAGGTCGCGAGGCCGGTCAGCCCGGCGGCGGCGAGCGCGCCGCAGAGGGTGAAGAGGAGCCTCGGTGAGCTGTGTCTCTTGCGCTTTGCCATGGATGGTGCCCGCAGTCCGCTCGCCGGCCGTGCGGCGGTCCAGCCGCGGTGAGGATACCCGACGA
>JAFGKN010000265.1 GCA_016928605.1 Planctomycetota bacterium
CGTCCGCGAGCTGCTTGCGGACCTCGCGCGCCTTCTTCAGGGCCTCCTGGTGGGTGTAGCTGTCGATGTCGGGCACGACGTCGTCGTCGTGGAACTGCACCCCCTCGAACCCGAGGTCCTTGTAGACCTGGAGCTTCTCGGCGAAGGTGAACGCTCCGCGGACGGTGGGACCGAAGGGGTCGGCGCCCTCGTGGATATTCCACGGGCCGAAAGAAAAGCGAAACTGTCCTGCCATGATCGTCGCGCTCCTTTGCATGCGAGGGCCGTGGGATGGCGTGTCCGAGAGGACTGGATTAGAACCGCGCCGCCCGCGGCGGGTCAAGGCCCGCAGGGAGCGCAGCGCCGCTGTGGCCCCTCCCCGGAACCGTCCAGGAGCTGGACAGCCGCGCCCTCGCCTGGACGCCGCTCTCCGCGCGGTCCGCTCGGCTCCCGGGCCGCGCCGCAGCTTTTTCTGGCAAGGATCTTGCTCCGGGTTTATGTTGGTACCTTCCGCCCTGCCTTTTCCCTACCGCAGCAACAGCTGAATCTGCACGATCGCGATGGAACCATCTGGGCCCTCCCCGCGCGCCGACCCGCGGCGCGCCCTCCCGCCGGGCGCGGCCGCGCTGAGCTCCCGCGGCTTCGCCCTCGTCCTGGGGGCCGCCTTCTGGCTCGTCGGGTGGCCGAGCGGAGGCGGCGCTCTCGCCGAGCAGAAGGCCGAGGGCCCTGGCCGCCGCTCCGCGCCTGAGGACGCGCGCGCGGAGCTCCTCAAGATCAACTACATCTTCAACCGGCAGCTCTACGAGATCGCCATCCCCCGCTACCTGAAGCTCCTCGAGGCGCATCCCGACTTCGAGGACCGGGCGATGGTCCACCACGCCCTCGCGCTGTGCTACCACTCGCTCGCGCGGCCGTCCGGGGCCGAGGCGGAGGAGGCGGCTTCCGATCCCCGGCGCCGCGAGCACCTCGAGAGCGCTGTCCGCCACGCGAAGCTCTGCCTCGCCGAGAAGGGCTTCGCGCGGCGCGCCGAGGCGCTCGACGTGCTGGCGCGCGACCTTCTGGAGCTGGGGCGCAGCGACGAGGCGGCACGCGCCTTCGAGACCCTGGCAGCCGAGACCGAGGGCGAGGCCAAGCTCTCGGCCCGGCTCGGGCTCGGAGAGGCTCTCTACCGACGAGGAGACTACCCCGCGGCGGCGAAGACCTTCCGCGAGATCATCGCATCGCTCGGCGCCGCAGGCGCAGAAAGCTCCGGAGGAGAAGCCGCCGGCCGCGCCGAGAGCCGCGAGCGCGCCTCGTATCACCTCGCCCTCGCGCTCTACCGCCAGGGAGGGGACGCCGCGCGCGAGGCGCGCGATCTCTTCGGGAAGATCGCCGCTTCGGGCGGCGCGCTGCGCGAGGACAGCACCTACATGTCCGCCCTCTGCGAGCAGAGCCTGGGGAACCACTCCGCGGCGCTCGAGGGCTACGAGCGGCTGCTCGGCGCCGGCTCCCGGCGCTGGCAGGAGGCGGCCCTCTTCGGCGCGGGCGCCGCCCGCTTCCACCTCGAGCAGTACGAGGCCTGCGCGAGCTCGCTCGAGACCCTTCTCCAGAAGCATCCATCGACGCGCTACGGGGACCAGGCGAGGCTCTACCTCGGGCGCGCCCTGATGAAGACCGGAAACCTCCGCTCCGGCGCGATCCTCCTCAACGAGCTGCGCCGCTCCGCGGAGGTGGGCGCCGAGGCGAGCCTCTGGCTGGCCCGCGCCTACTCATCGGTCGGCAAGCACAGCCAGGCGATCAAGATCGTCGAGGCCGCCATCGGCAAGTTCCCGAGCAGTCCCCACCGTGAGATCCTGGAGCTGGAGCTGGCGATCGAGCTCGTGGCGGACCGCCGGTTCGACACCGCTCTCGAAGTGCTGGCCCGCTTCTCCGAGCGCGCGGAGGGCTCGCCTCACAGGGATCACGCCGCCTACCTCGAGGGCTTCGCCCTCCACCAGGCCGGCGACCGGAAGGCATCGCTCGAGGTCTGCCGGCGGTTTCTCTCCGAGCACGCCGCGAGCCCCTATCTGCGCCAGGTCCGCCAGCTCGAGGCGGAGAACCTGTTCCTCACGGGAGGATACGCCGAGGCCGCGGAGCTCTACCGGCGCTACCTCGATGAGTTCGCCGCGGACCTCGCGGCCGAGGAGAGGCTGCTCGCGAGCTACCGGATCGGCGAGGCCCGCTTCTTCGAGGGAGCGCACGAGGACGCGATCCGCATCCTCGACGCCATCGCCGGCGGCGACCTGGCCCGCGATCTCGAGAAGGCGCTCGCGGGGAATCCCCTCTTCGCCTCCTACCGCTACCTGCTCGGCGAGGCGTCCTACCGGCTGGAGGACTACCGCCGGGCCGCGCGCGAGCTGGAGGCGTATCTCGACGCTCACCCGGACGGCTCCCACGCGAGCGACGCTCGGTTCAAGAGGGCGCACGCGCTCCACCTCGCCGGCGAGACCGAGGCCGCGGCCGCCGCCTACCGCGAGGCAGTCGAGGCCGAACCTCGGAGCCCCCACCGGCTGCAGATCCACTTCGAGCTGGCGCAGCTCGCCCTCGAGACGGGCGACCGCGCGGCGGCGCGCGAATCGTTCCGCGAGGTCGTCGCCGCCGATCCGGCCTCTCCGCTCGCGCCTCACGCCTGCCACTACCTCGGCTGGATCGCCCATCAGGAGTCCAGGCCCGAGGAGGCGGTCCAGTGGTTCCGGAAGCTCGTCGACGGGTACCCGCAGCACGAGCGCCACG
>JAFGKN010000266.1 GCA_016928605.1 Planctomycetota bacterium
CGCAGCGCTCCGGGTCCCTCGCTCCGCTCTCGGTGGGCGGCTTCCCGTGGCCCGCTGACAGGCGCGCCGGGACCTCGTCGGAACTCTCATGACGGATGCCCACGACATCTATCGGAACCCTCTGGCCGAGCGGTACGCCAGCCCGGAGATGCTGCGGATCTTCTCCGATGACAGCCGTTACCGGACCTGGAGGGAGCTGTGGATCGCGCTGGCCGAGGCGGAGATGGAGCTCGGCGTCGAGATCCGCCGGGAGCAGATCGACGAGCTCCGGCGCGCCGCCGGCTCGATCGACTACGAGCGGGTGGCGGAGATCGAGCACGAGAACCGCCACGACGTGATGGCCCACATCACGGCCTTCGGCGAGCAGTGTCCCGGCGCGCGCCCCATCATCCACCTCGGCGCGACGAGCTGCTTCGTCACCGACAACGCCGATCTCATCCTGATGCGCCAGGCCCTCGGCCTGACGGCGGGCCGGATCGCGCAACTCATCGAGATCTTCCGGGACTTCGCCCTCCGGCACCGGTCGCTGCCCTGCCTCGCCTACACGCACTTCCAGCCCGCCCAGCTGACGACCGTCGGCAAGCGGGCCGCGCTCTGGGCGCAGGACTTCCTGCTCGATCTGCAGGAGATCGCGGAGCGCATCGAGAAGCTGCGGTTCCGGGGCGTGAAGGGCACCACCGGCACGCAGGCGAGCTTCCTCGAGCTCCTCGACGGAGACTCGGAGAAGGTCGAGCGGCTCGACGCTCTCGTCACCGAGAAGATGGGCTTCTCCGAGCGATTCCTCGTGACGGGCCAGACCTACACCCGCAAGCAGGATGTCGCGGTCCTCAACGCGCTGGCCGGCGTCGCCCACTCGGCGCACAAGTTCTCCAACGACCTGAGGCTCCTCCAGGGCCTCGGCGAGGCCGAGGAGCCCTTCGGCTCGCGGCAGGTGGGATCCTCGGCGATGCCGTACAAGCGCAACCCGATGCGCCTCGAGCGCATCTCCTCCCTGGCCAAGTACGTCATCTGCGAGGCGCAGAACGGAGGGTGGGTCGCCTCGACCCAGTGGTTCGAGCGCACGCTCGATGACTCCGCGAACCGGCGTCTCTCCATCCCGCAGAGCTTCCTGGCGGTGGATGCGATGCTCCTCCTCGCCGTCAATGTGATGCGCGGAGCGGTGGTCTACCCGGAGATCATCCGGCGGCGGCTTCTCGATGAGTTCCCCTTCATGGCGAGCGAGAACCTCCTGATGCTGGCCGTGCGGGCCGGGGGCGACCGCCAGATCCTCCACGAGCGCATCCGCCAGGAGGCCATGAGGGTGGTCCAGGACCGCCGGGGCGGGAAGAGCGGCAACGATCTCCTCCTGCGCCTGGCGGAGGATCCCCTCTTCGCCGCGGTGCGCGATCGCTTCGCCGAGATCGCCGATCCTTCCCGCTACGTGGGGCGGTCCCCGGAGCAGGTCGAGCGCTTCTTCGCGGACGAGGCCGCCCCCTGGCTCGAGCGGTTCGCGAAGTCCTCGGGCGAGTCCTGGGATGTGACGGTGTGAGCGAGCCGAGCGTCGAGGGAGTCGTCGTCGGGAGGTCGAGCCGCTCGGTCGAGGTGCGAACCACCTCCGGGGTCCTCTCCTGCTCGCTGCGGGGCAGGCTCCGCCAGCGCGATGAGAGGAAGCACCCGGCGGTGGTCGGTGACATCGTCGAGGTGAAGCCTCTCGGCGGCGGCGACGGCGTTCTCGAAGCGATCCTCCCGAGGAGGACCGAGGTGCGGAGGGCGAGGACTCCAGCGGGGCGCTCCTCCTGGTCGCGGCGCGAGGGGAGCCGGAGCGAGGTCTCGACCGAGGAGCACGTCATCGCCGCCAACGTCGATCAGGTGCTGCTCCTGCTCGCCGCGCGAGATCCTCCGCCGCGGTGGGGCCTCGTCGACCGCGTGCTGGTCTCCTGCCGCTACGAGGGCCTCGACGCCGGCATCTGCCTCAACAAGTGGGATCTGGTGCGGGAGGATCCGGCCGAGGCCTCACGGCTCGAGGAGGCGCTCGCCGTCTACGGCGCTCTGGGCTACCGCACCTTCCGCACGGCGCTGATCGAGGCCGCGCCGCCCCCCGAGCTCGCCGAGTGGCTGCGCCATCGGCTCACCGTGCTCTCCGGCCACTCCGGAGTGGGCAAGTCGACGCTGCTCAACCGCCTCTCTCCCGGGCTCGCCCTGGCAACGGGGCGAGTGAGCGCCGGGAGCGGCAAGGGGCGCCATGTGACGGTCGCGGTCGCGCTCCACGAGCTGCCCGGAGGCGGCGGCGTGATCGACACGCCGGGGTACCGCGAGTACGGCCTGCTCGACCTCGAGCCGAGCGCCGTGGGCCGCTGCTACGTCGAGTTCGAGCCGCGCGTCGGCCGCTGCCGCTTCAGGAACTGCCTCCACATCGACGAGCCGGGCTGCGCGATCCTCGAAGCTCTCGAGCGCGGCGAGATCACCCCTCTGCGCTACGGGAACTACCGCCAGATCGTCGATTCCCTCCGCGGCGGCTGATCCCCGCTGCGCCGGGTGGAACGTGCCGACCCCCACCCCGAGCCCGCGCACAAGAGAGTCGCAGAGTCGGACGGAGAGACCACAGCCTTTGACCAGGAGTCCTCGAGAGATTCGCTCCCTCGAATCCTGTCGCAGAGTCGGAGGCAGGGACCACGGCCTTTCACCCGGGAGCGGGAGCGGCAACACACTCCGACTCGCCCGTCGCTCTCACAGCGTCCAGCCCTTGCGGTACTGGGCGCGGATGTACGTCTCCGCGTCCGCGCAGTTCGTCGCCTTCAGATTCTCGCCGTCCCAGGAGATCTTCTCGCCGGTCCGCAGGGCGACGTTGCCGAGGAGCACGACCTCGGCCAGATGGCCGCCGACGTCGAAGTTGGAGCTCGCGGGCGGTCCCCCCTTGGCGGCGTCGATCCAGTCGCGCAGGTGTCCCTTCGAGCGAAGGAGGCTCTTCGGCGGCTGCCGGTAGGACTCCATCCGGGAGCGCGGGATCAGCCGTGGGCCGCGGCTCCATCCGCCGCAGAGGATCTTCCCGCGGTCGCCGACGAGCAGGATGCCGTTGCGGTCGAGGTCCTCCCCCGGCTCCAGCTCATCGGGGCGGGGCGGGCGGATGCCGCCGTCGTACCACGTCAGGCGCACGCCGGGCATGTCGCCCCGCGGCGGGAACTCGTAGTGCACCGTGGAGGCGAAGGGCGTGGTCTCGGCGGAGAGCTGCGTGCAGGTGCCCTCGACGGTCATCGGATGACCCAGGCGGAGCGCCCAGAAGGCGGGGTCCATGTTGTGGCAGGCCATGTCGCCGATGCCTCCCGTGCCGAAGTCCCACCATCCCCTCCAGTTGTACGGAGAGTAGATCGGGTGGTACGGCCGCGGGTGCGCCGGGCCGAGCCAGAGATCCCAGTCGAGATCGGCGGGGACGGGAGGCGTCTCGCGCGGGCGGTCGAGGAAGCCCTCCCAGCCGGCCCAGCCGCCCGCATCGCTCCAGGCATGGACCTCGCGGACCTGCCCGATCGCTCCGTCCCAGATCCACTCGCAGGTCAGCCGGATCCCCTCGTCCGAGTGGCCCTGGTTCCCCATCTGCGTGGCGACCTTCGCCTCCCTCGCCGCCTCGGTCACGCGCCGCGCCTCATCGACGGTCCGCGTGAGAGGCTTCTCGCAGTAGACGTGCTTCCCGAGGCCGATGGCCGCCAGCGCGATGAACGCGTGGACGTGATCGGGGGTGGCGATGACCACCGCGTCGAGGCCCTTCTCCTTCTCCAGCAGCCTGCGGAAGTCGACGTGCTCCGCGCACGGCGGGGATCCGCTGGTCTCCTTCTGACTCTCGTAGTGGGACCGAACGAGCTTCAGGACGGGGATGCGACCGGCGGGCTTGCGGTAGTAGAAGGCGCTGTAGTCGTTCTGCCCCGTCACATCAGCGATCGCCCCGACCTGCACGTCGCGGTGGTTCAAGAGCTCCGTGACGAGGTTCATGCCCCGGCCGCCCGCTCCGATCAGAGCGACGTTGAGCCTCTCGCTGGGCGGCGTGTAGCCCGCGCCTCCCAGGACATAGCGGGGAGCGATGTTGAAGGCGGCGCCCGCGAGGGACGCTCCTGCGAGAAACCTGCGGCGCGACCAGAGGGACCTCTTGCTTCGTTGTTCCGGCTTCTTCATGGTTTCCTTTCCGCGAGATGGAAGGTGCGATGCCCGACAGCGGCGCCGCCATCGTAGTCGGGATCGCGGGAGGCGACAACTCTCGAGCTTCGCTCTTCTCGCGTTCCGCGCGGATCGCCCCGCGGCCGGAGCCGGAGCGGCCGCTCACGATCTCTCCTCCGCAGCCGCTTCCGGCGGAGGCCTCGCCCACAGCCGGAGAGTTCGCGTCGTCTCCGCGCTCACGCGCCACGGATGAGCGATCCGCTCGCCGACGACCCAGACGATCTCCTCCCCCGCGACCACCAGCGGGTGCGCATCCCGCCGGCGGGGCGGGATCCTCCTCTGGCGGAAGAACTCCTTCAGCTTCTGGCTCCCTCCGGCGCCCAGCGGATGGAAGAGATCGCCCGCCCTGCGGCCGCGGACCTCGAGCGCGCCGCCGGCTCGTCGCGCGTCGATCCACTCCTCGAGGCGATCGCCCCTCCGGCCGCGCCAGGGCGCCTCCTCCGCCCCGATCCGCCAGCCGGCCCACTCGACCTCATCCCCGCCGATCGAAAGCCGCACGGGGGCATCCCCGGCCGCCGTCGAGCCCGAAGGCGCGCACACATCGATGAAGCCGTAGCGCGCGTCCGCGCGCCAGCCGCCCCCCAGATCCGCCTCGCGGTCGTCGGCTCCGCGCACCAGGTCCGCGAAGCGCTCCGCGGCGCTTCGCGACGGGGGCGGAGATCCCTCCTCGAGATCCCACCGCAGCCGCGCGAGCACCTCGCGCAGCACTGCGGGCGGCCAGGTTGCCAGCTTCCGCCGATCGAGCCGCAGCGCATGCCGGCGCCGATCGAGAAGAGCCTCCGCGACGGCGCGGTCAGCGAGCGCAGCGAGGTCCCCGGCCACCTCGCCGGCGATCCGCGCCGCGCGCTCGAGCCCGGCGCGCGCGCCCGGCTGGATCTCCTCCAGGAGCGGAAGCAGCACGTGACGCACGCGATTGCGCGGGATGTCGAGGGACAGGTTGGTGCGGTCGGTCCGGAACTCCTCGCCGCTCTGGATCAGAAAGTCCACGAGGTCGGCGCGGCTCCAGCGGAGCAGAGGACGGATGATGCGCGCCGGCCGGCCGGCGCCGGCGAGATCGCGCGAGGCGGGGATCCCCGAGAGCCCGCGGACTCCAGCGCCGCGCGCCGCGCGCAGGATCACGGTCTCCTGCTGATCCTCCGCCTGGTGCCCCAGCGCGATGGCGTCCAGCTCGTTCTCGGAGGCCCAGCGGCGGAAGACCTCGAACCTCAGCTCCCGCGCCGCCATCTCGATCGAGATCCCGCTTCCGGCCGCCGCCGCGGGCGCGTCCACCCGCTCGACGAGGCAGTGCCAGCCTAGCCGGGCAGCGAGGGCGACGACGAAGGCCTCGTCCGCGTCGGCGTCGCCTCCCCGGATCCCGTGGTGGACGTGACCGATCCAGGTCCGGGGCCCGGCGCCGCGCGAGCAGAAGAGCCGGTGGAGAAGGATGGCCAGCGCCGTCGAGTCAGCGCCCCCCGAGACAGCCACCAGAAGGTGATCCACGCCGGCGAGGAAGCCGCCCTCGTCGAGGGTCGTCTGGAACCTCCGCAGGGTGCCGGAGAGGGCTGCGGCCCGATCTTCTCGATGCTCGGAGACCATCCCCTCCCGCCTCTCATGGCGCCTGCGACGCGCAGTTCACGGCTTCTCGCCGATCACCTGGATGGAGCCGCTGGTCGAGATCAGATAGATCCTCCCGCGCTGCGAGGCATCGCGGCCCGCATCCGCGTGGTTGGTCGGCAGGAAGTTGAACCCCTCCACCGGGATCTTGAGCTTCTCGCGTCCCGTCTTGACGTCGAGCCCGGAGATGGTCCTCTCGCCGGTCGTCGCCGGATCGTTGAGCACGTAGAGAGTGTCCTTGCCCATGGTGACCACGCGGAGGACGTTCTCGCGCCGCCAGTCGTGCGTGCCCCTGGTCACCACCGACGCCTTGGGAAGCGGGATGGCGAACAGCGTCCGCGTCTCGCGGGATGAGACCAGGGGGTTGTTCTTCGCGATGCAGTAGACGTACTCCTGATTCGTACGATACCTGAAGACGACAGGGGGGGCCTCGATCGGTCCCTCGGCGGCGAAGCTCCAGTAGACCCGGCCATCGCGCCCCTCGATGCAGTAGAGCTTGTAGTCCGTCGAGCCGGCGAAGACCCAGCGCGAGTACTGCGCGATATCGGCGAGGATCGGGCCGAAGGTCTCCGTCTTCCAGGACCGCAGATTCACCCACCCGTTCTCCGGGGTCATCCCGTAAACAAAGCCGTCGTGGGAGGCGAAGACCACGAGACCGGAGTTGAAGACTGGTGCGACGCTGAGCTTCGCCCTCGTGAGATACACCCAGTCGTCGACAGCCTGTCCCTTGGTGACCGCGAGGATCCTGCTGCTGTCCGTGCCGAAGAAGATGTGGTTCTCGTCCGCGATGACCGGCGTGGAGATCGGCGGCGGCATCGTCTTCTTCCACAGCAGCGCGCCGTACTGCAGATCGAGGCAGTGAACGGTGTCGTGAATCCGGAAGATCAGCTCGGGAGACTTCTGCACGCCGGCAGGATAGCGATACGCGAACGGGGGATCGGTGATCGGTCCGTCGACGGTCTCGTGCCACACGGAGAGCCCGTCGCGGAGGCTCAGCATCTTGAGAACGCGCCTGTCCGACGATCCCTCGGGGGGGCTCACCACGAAGAGACCTGCATCGATCAGATACACGGTCTCGATCGGCTCGTCGAGCCTCGTGTACCAGACTTCCTCCAGGCCGCAAGCGGCGAGAACATCGCGGGACAACCTCGCTTCCCGGCCGGCGGCCGCCCCAGCCTTTGCGTTCCTTCCCGAAGACCGGGGCTCCGAACCGGACTCCACGCTCTCACAAGAGGCGACCAGGAGGAGCGCCCCGACGATGATGACCCAACCTGCGCTTGCATACTTCGACACGTCTATGCTCCTTCTGCCTTGAGACAATCGCTTCCCCCGGCGGATTGCGTCAGGATTGCCCGGACTTCGCTTCCTTGTAGAGGTAGAGATAATCGCCGAGGTTGATGCCCTCTTGCCTCTCGTACGTCAGGAGCTTCTCGATCCGGTCCAGGTCCTCCTCGATCCGGGTCTCGAGCTTGAAGACGTGAGGTCTACCCGTCTTGCGCGCTCTCAGATCGGCCGCGATCTCGTCCCACGAGCCGTCGTACAGAAACTCCTTGAGGGCAACCAGGTGCATCTCTTCCTGGGATAGAGATCGGAAAAAAACCTCATGCGGGTCCATAGGAGAGATCAAGATTCGCCAGAATTATCCCCCGAGGTTCCGGCCCCGATCTTGACGGGCTTCTTGATCCACTCGCGGCCGCCCTTGTATATCGGATCCTGGTCGATGCCGTACTCATCGCCGCGGCGCTCGAAGTGGAGCACGAGGACTCTTTCCAGGATCTCGATGCTTCCGTCTTCCCTCTTCACCTCCTCGGTGTCATTGGAAAGCCCGACGACCTCGATCCGGATCTTGTTCGCGTTCGGATCCAGCTCGCTCAGGATCGCGACGCACCGGCGCTTCTCACGCGCCTTGATCGGGATGTAGTTGTACTTCTCGTCCTGCGGGTCTCTCCCGGCGAGGATCTCGAACGTGTTCGTCTGCCCCCACAGCGGCCTTCCCAGCTTCTCCTCGACGGCCCTCTCCACGCCCGGCAGGAACATGTCCGAGTATCTCTTGTCGCGGTCGC
Organism: Planctomycetota bacterium; assembly: GCA_016928605.1. Classification (GTDB taxonomy): domain Bacteria; phylum Planctomycetota; class UBA8108; order UBA8108; family UBA8108; genus JAFGKN01. The sequence goes on from JAFGKN010000266.1 coordinate 7,839, forward strand.
TGTAGGCGTTGATCGACAGGAAGTAGTCGACGGTCCGATCGCTCCTGTTCTCGATCGTGTAGAGCATGTACCAGTAAACCCGGCCCCGGTAGGGTCCCTTGGTAGGCCGGATCATCCGCACCGCCTCGAACTGGAACTCGAGCAGGTAGACCCCGTCATCGGCGCTCTTGGCGCCGGAGTCAGACAGGACTCCTTCGAGCTGCTCCTCCTGCGCGTAGGATGCAGCGGTGGCCACGAGGCAGGAAATCAAGCCGATCGCAAAGACCTGGATCAGACGGCAGCATGGATGCATGACTGGGAAGGTGCCTTTCTTGCTTTCAGCGGTTGATCGAGACCTGAACCGTCGCGCCGAGCGCGCGGCCAGCCGCGGGGCAGACACAGAGCCCGGGATCTCGCCGGCGCTCGGATTCATCCTCGACAGGGGCTCGCAGCATCGAGCGATCGCCGGGCCCTTGCCTGCCGCCGGCAGGAAAGTCCGGCGGAACGTATCTCCGCCGCGGCCTTGCCTTTCCCTATTATCCAGAGAATCGGGAGAACCCAAGAGAAAAACGAGCTGTTTCAACCGCTCTGCTTCCTCACGCGGGCTGCAGCGGACCGGGCCCCAGCCTTTCCGCCGGCCTTCCAGCCTTCCCCCGGACCCCACATCGTCCCCGGCCGCTGAGCCCGCGCCGCGGCGCTCGAGCCCCTCGCTCAGCCTCTCGCAAACACCAACGCGAAGCCCGACGAGGGGCTCATCGCCGCGGAGCATCCCCACCGACTCCACCCCCGCGAGCTGCGCTCGGAGCGCCTCTGGGCGCTCGGCTTCCTCACGCGGGCTCGAGCGGACCGGGCCCCAGCCTTTCCGCCGGCCTTCCAGCCTTCCCCCGGACCCCACATCGTCCCCGGCCGCTGATCCCGCGCCGCAGCGCTCGAGCCCCTCGCTCAGCTTCTCGCAAACTCCAACGCGAAGCCCGACAAGGGGCTCATCGCCGCGGGGCATC
>JAFGKN010000267.1 GCA_016928605.1 Planctomycetota bacterium
CGTGCTTCCGGCTCCTCATCACATCGGCCTACTCCTTCGGCTCGGCCGAGTCTCCGTGGAACGTGCAGGTGAGCGAGGTGAGCTTCGATTCGCCCGCGCGGAGGCTCTCCGGGTGGGGAGTGAAGGCGGCGCGGACCCCGCTGGGCTACTCGCCGAGCGGGGCATCCTACGTGTCGCCGCTCGAGGATGAGGACGGCGATGCCGGGGGAGACGACGGCGCGATCCGGCCGCAGGACATCCGCGACCTCGGAGGCCATCTCGCGCCGGACGGCCGTCTCGAGTGGGACGTGCCGCCGGGGCGCTGGACCGTGCTTCGCATCGGCCACACGCCCGCGGGCTACGAGGTGAAGTGCTCGAGCCCCGGCGGAGGCGGCCTCGAGATGGACTGGCTCGGCGCGCGGGCGATGGATCACCACTTCGCATCGACGGCGCTGAAGCTCCTCGAGGACGCCGGCCCGCTGGCGGGCAAGACGCTGCGGTACTTCCACGACGACAGCTGGGAGGTGGGCGTGCCGAACTGGACCGAGGGCTTCCTCGATGAGTTCCGGCAGCTCCGGGGGTACGACGCGCGGCCGTACCTGCCGGTCCTGACCGGCCGGATCGTGGGCAGCGCGGAGATCTCGGACCGTTTCCTCTACGACTACCGCAAGACCATCGCCGACTGCCTCGTGCGGAACCACTACCAGCGGTTCCGCGAGCTCTGCCATCGCCACGGCGTGCTGCTCCACAGCGAGGGCGGCGGCCCGTGCACCGTCATCGCGCCGATGGACGCGCTCCGGAACCTCGGGCAGAACGATGTCCCCATGGGGGAGTTCTGGCACTCGGGCCACTGGAAGCGCGGCCTCCAGAACGACGTCGGCAAGCAGACGGCGAGCGCGGCGCACACCTACGGGAAGCGCTTCGCGGCCGCCGAGGCCTTCACGTCGATCGGGCCTCACTGGGAGGAGGGGCCGGCGGACCTGAAGCCCACCGCGGACGTCGCCTTCTGCGAGGGGATCAACCGGTGCTTTCTCCACACCTCGACGCTCTCGCCGGCGGAGGCGGGGAGGCCCGGCTACGAGTACTTCGCCGGCACGCACTTCAACCGGAACATCACCTGGTGGGAGCAGTCACCGGCGTGGCTGCTCTACCTGTCGCGGTGCCAGTTCCTCCTGTCGGAGGGCATCCCCGTCGCCGACGCCTGCTTCTACTACGGCGACCACGCGCCCAACTTCGTCGCGCCGAAGAGCGCCGATCCGGCCCTCGGCCTCGGCCCCGGCTACGACTACGACGTCTGCGACGCGCACGTGCTGCTCCATCGCATGAGAGTCGAGGACGGGCGCATCGTCCTCCCCGACGGCGTGAGCTACCGGCTGCTGGTGCTGCCCGATCGGACGACCATGCCCGCCGGAGTGCTCCGCAAGCTGAAGGAGCTGGTCGAGGCGGGCGCCACCATCCTCGGGCCGAGGCCGCTGCGCGCGGCAGGCCTCGAGGGCTACCCTCGATCCGACGACCTGGTCCGCGAGCTCGCCGGCGAGCTGTGGGGACCATCGGGCGGAGAGTCCATCACCGAGCACCGGCTCGGCAAGGGACGCGTGATCCGGGGCCGCTCGCCGCGCGACGTGCTCCAGGCAGAGGGCGCGGGGCCGGACTTCGCGTATGCCGCACCGGACGGAGAGACGTTCCTCGACTTCATCCACCGTGCGCTCGAGGGGGTGGACATCTACTTCGTGGCGAACCGCCGGAACCGGCCCGAGGGGGTCGCCTGCTCGTTCCGCGTCTCGGGGCGGCGGCCCGAGCTGTGGGACCCCGTCACCGGCGAGATCCGCCCCGCGCGGGCCTTTCGCCAGGCCGGTGGCCGTACGGAGGTCCCGCTCAGGCTCGCGCCGCACGGCTCGATCTTCGTGGTCTTCCGCGGAGCGATCGCCCGGGATGCCGCGGGCCGGAGCGGGAGGAACTGGCCTGTCGAGGGGCCGGCGCACGCGATTTCGGGCCCATGGGCGGTGCGCTTCGACCCGGCCGCCGGGGGACCCGCGGAGGCGGTCGAGCTCGAGGCTCTCGCCGACTGGACGCGGCATCCGGATCCCCGCGTGCGTTTCTACTCCGGCGCCGCCGTCTATGCGGCCGCGTTCGACCTGCCGCCGGCTTTGCGAAGCGGCGGCGGGCGGATCGTGCTCGACCTCCGAGAGGTGCACAGCATCGCCGAGGTGCGCCTCAACGGCGAGGATCTCGGCGTGGTGTGGACCGCTCCCTGGAGGGTGGACATCACGGCTCCCGTGCGGCCCGAAGCGAACACTCTCGAGATCGAGGTCGTCAACCTCTGGCCCAACCGGCTGGTCGGCGACCAGCGCCTCGAGCCGGCGGAGCGCATCGCGAGGACGAACGTCGCGAAGTTCACGAGGGACTCGCCGCTTCTCCCCTCGGGCTTGCTGGGCCCCGTGACGGTCCGCCGCGCCGAGGACTGAGAGGGGTATCGGCCGCCGCGGGGCACCGGGAGCAGCGGTACGCCGGTGGTGGCGCGGCGGAGGCGCCTGGCGGCGCGCAGCAGAAGCTCCGCGAACGGCTTGACGTGTCGTCAGCGGCCGGCCTCCCACGCCGGCCGAAGAGCGGACCGGCAAGACGGGACGAACGGGGTCGCCGTGGTCGGGGCGGTGGATGTTCGGGCCGGGGCAGCGGCCGCGAGGAAGTGCGAGAGGCACCGGAAGAAGCCGCTTGCCGCCCCGCCGGCCGGCAGGTAAGCTCGAAGACCGTGGTCGGGATTGCGGGTCTTTCTTCTTCAAGCGTCGTCTTGTGGATAACTCCCAGCTCCTCAGGATCGACATGGACATGCAGGGAAGCGGCATGAACAGGCTCATCAGGACGGGTTTCGCGCTTCTGTTGGTCGGCGCTTGCCTCCAGCCGGCTCGAGCGGGCGAGGTGCTGATCTACACCGGCCACGTGAACTGGATCACGAAGGAGGCCGCCGACGCGCAGGCGCTGATCTGTTTCGACAAGCTGTCGGAGTGGGGGGTCGATGTCGAGTGGTACCACAGCGATGCGCAGGTGGGCGATGTCGCCAC
>JAFGKN010000268.1 GCA_016928605.1 Planctomycetota bacterium
ATCGCCGGCGCGGCGAGCCTGTCGAGTCACGGGCGCAGAGACCGCGATCTGGTGGCCGCCCTGAAGAATCTCGGGCAAGGCGCGCACGTCGGTCTTCCAACGAGTGACGAGCTGAGCCGCGCCGTCGAAGAGGCCGCCTTCCAGATCGAGCGGCGTCTGCAGGACGAGGTACGCCGGGCGCGGGAAAAGCTCGCCGACGCACAGCGAGACTTCCAGAGGGAGAGCCAGCAGCGCCTCGCGGAGATCGAGGATCTCAAGAAACGCCTCGATGATCTGCTCGAGACATCGACCCAGGAGCGCCAGAACTGGGAGCAGGAGAAGGCGGGTTGGAATGCGCGCTGCCGGGAGCTCGATGCGGAGCTGGCCCGGGCGCGGAAGCTCCACGCGGACGCGACCCACGCCTGGGACGTGAAGAACTCCGCGCTGGAGAGGGAGCTCGAGACTCGCTCGAGGGAGCTCGAGAGCCGCTCGGCTGAGCTCGAGGCCGCGAAGAGCGACGGCGAGCAGGCGCGCGGGAGACTGCGGGAACAGAGCGAGAGGAATCGCGAGCTGGAGGAGGAGGCACGGGCGCGCGAGGAGCACATGACCTCGCTCGAGTCGCGAATCGGAGACCTGGAGGGATCTCTCGAGGCCGAGCGCGATGAGCACGGCGCGGCGCGCGATGCGCTCGACTCGACGCGGAACGAGCTGGCCGAGGTTCTCGAGCAGCTCCGCGCCGCGGCGGCTGCGGCGGAGGCCCACCGCGAGGAGGCGTCCGAGCTCGAGTCGAGCCGCGATGAGCTCGAACGGACGCTCGGGGAGGAGAGGAGACAGGGCGAGCTCGCGCGCCAGCAGCTTGCCGCCGCCGAGGAGCGTTTGCGCGCGACCGAAGATCAAGTCCGCTCCGCCGAGGAGCGACTGCGCACGACGGAGCATCAACTCAGGGCTGCAGAGGCCTCTGCGGAGAGCCGCGGGAAGGAGGCTGCCCAGCTCGAGTCGCGAGTCGCCGATCTGGCGAGATCTCTCGAGAGGGAAAAAGGAGAGCACCAGGGAACGTGCGAAGCGCTCGAGTCGATGCGGAGGGAGCTGGCCGCCTCCGAGGAGCGACTCCGCGCTGGCGAGGAGCAGCTACGCACCGCCCGCGAGCAGCTACGGGCTGGCGAGGAGCGACATCGCACCGCCGAGGAGCAACTCCGCGCAGCAGAGGCTGCGGCGGAGGAAGAGGGGAAGGAGGTTGCGGAGCTCGAGTCCCGCCGCCAGGAGCTCGAGGAGACTCTCGAGGAGGAGAGGAAGGAGGGAGCGCTCGCGCGCCAGGAGAAGGCGGCCGCCCAGGAGCGGCTCCGTGCTGCCGACGAGACCACGCGCACCCTCGAGGTGCGGATCGCCTCCTTCGAAAGCCGCGTCGCGGACCTCTCGGAGGCGCTCGAGTGCGAGAAGCAGAAGCACTCGCGAGAGAAGACTGCCGCGGAGTCCGCCCTCGAGAAGCTGCGCGCCGCCGAGCAGAAGGCGCGCGAGCAGGCGAACCGCATCGCGTCGCTCGAGGACCGCCTGGAGGATCTCGACCAGGCCCTCCAGAGCGAGACCCGCGAGCGGAGTCACGACAAGAGCCGTCTCGAAGGTCAGAGCGAGCACATCGAAGCGGCCGAGAGGATCCTCCGGGAGAGGGAGCAGCAGATCGCCTCTCTCGAGATGGACCTCGGCGAGGTGCGTGCGATGCTCGAGGCCGAACGCCGCCGCCACGAGCAAGACCGCAGGAGCTGGGAGGATGCGATCCAGGAGCGGAAGAGGACCGAGGACAGCCTGCGCGAGGATCTCGAGGAAAGCCGCCGCAGGCTGCAGTCGGAAATCGACGCGCGGACCCGCCGGGAGCAGGAGCTCCAGCTCGAGGCGGTGAGCGCCGGCGACGAGAGAGACACCATCTCGAGCCGCATGGATCAGGAGCGCCAGCGGTGGAGCGAGGAGAGAGGCGCGCTCATCGATGAGAGGAGCAGGCTGGAGGAAGAGCTGCGGCGGGCGGCGGAAGAGCGCAAGCAGGAGCTAGATCAGCACGAGCAGCGCATCACCCAGCTCGATGCCGAGAAGCGCCGCGCCGAGAGTGAGCTCCACCGGCTCCAGGAGCGACTCGAGAGCCGCGATGCGAAATGGCTCGAAGAGAGAGCTCGTCTCGAGGAGCATGTCCAGCGGCTCGAGCGGGCCATCGCCGCAGTGCACGAGCGGACGGAGACGGACAGCCGCGCACTGCTCGCCAACCAGACCGGCGAGGACGCTCGGTCGATCGAGCTGAAGAGCGTCAGCGCCGACCTGAAGATGGACCTGGCGGAGATCCAGAGGCAGTTCGAGGCCGGATCCGAGGCGTACAGCCGCCTTCTCGAGGAGAAGAACAGACTCCTGGAACTCAATCACAGCATCGCAGCGCACCAGCTCAAGTTCTTCGACAACGTATCCGGCAAGCTGCGCGGTCCGCTTCACGTCGCAGGCAAGATCGCGGGAGAGCTCGCGGGAGCTTCGGCCGCAGGCGCTCCGGCGGGAGCGCGGGGAGACGACTTGACCCAGAAGGCGCGCCGGATCTGCACCTACTTGCGGCGCCTCGACCGCCTCGTCGATCAGGTTGTCGATCTCAGCAGGCTGCAGGCATCCCGCTGGCAGACCGTTCTCAGCGACGTCGACGTGCCGCGCCTGCTCAACAGTGCAGTCGCCGAGTTCCGCGACGCGATCGAGGAGAAGATGATCGACGTGCAGCTCGATCTGCCGTCCGATCTTCCGCCCGTCCGCATCGACGAGAGACTCTTAGCGCGAACGGTCCGCGAGCTTCTCTCCAACGCCGTTCGCTTCGTCGACGCGAAGGGCAGGATCCGGCTCCAGGCCCGAGTGGCGATCGCAGAGGAAAGAGGCGGCGAGCGGCTCACGCTGGTCGTGGCGGACAACGGACCCGGCATCGCTCCCGCCGACCAGGAGAGGGTCTTCAGACCCTTCGAGCAGGCTCAGCGCCAGCCGCGGCAAAAGACCGGAGAGGGCGGAAGTGGTCTCGGCCTGACGCTCGTGAGGCGCTATGTCGACCTCATGAAGGGCTCCGTGCAGCTCGAGAGCGAGCCCGGCGCGGAGACGGTCTTCACCGTCGAGGCGCCCGTGGCCCGGGCGGCGGCGACCTCCTGAAGCACGCCTCGAGCACGGCCGCGGGCCGACGCGGCGGCGGCAGAGCTCGCTCCACAGGGGCGCTCTCCATCCGTGAGCGACAGCGAAGCTCGCTGAAGCTCGCTCGGCAGGGGCCTTTCGCCACCGTCCAGGCCGCCGCGGAAAACTCCTCCCGGGAGCAAGAGCGTGGAGCGTGATTCACGCGCTGGGCACGCACGGCGGCCGGGGATGCCAGGGCTCGAACTCGGCGCTGCGAGAAGTGCCTGAACGGTTACGCGCTCTCTATCCGTGGCGGTAGTAGAACTCGCTCCGCAAGCGCTCTCTCTCGGGCGTACGGCGCTGCAGTTTGCCCTCCGCTTGGAGGCCACGAAGGCGGCCGGCGAACTCCTCGAACAGAGTCGCGAGCCGCATCAGGTCCCGGTCGCCCTCCGCGAAGACCGTCGCCTTCCAGCTCGGGAACTCGCCCTCGAGCATGCTGATCGCCGTTCGCGCGCTGGTCGTGCTGTCCACCTCTTCCAGGGCCCGGCGGACGAAATCGATCCCCGTGGCCAGCCGCGCGTGGATGCGGACCGCAGCGTCCTCGCCCTCGAACGTCCGCCCTCCCTCGACCCTCACCATGGCCTCCCGCGTCGTCCGCCGGACAGGCCGCATCTGCGTGTAGAAGAGCTTGAACTTGATGTCCTGATATCCCTCGAGGCCCAGAGCCGGGATCTGCAGGCGGAAGAGAAGACTGCGATCGTCGGAAGGAACGAAGTCCGCCAGGGCGATCTCGCGGCCGCCGGGCGAGGGATTCAGGATGCCGGGGCCGTAGGCCGCCAGGACCTTGACTCCGGGACTCTCCACCAGAAGGCGGACGTTGCGGGCGTAAGCTCGCAGAATCGTCCGCATCTCGCGGGCGAGAACCTCGCCGACGCCATCGCGTCCAGGGATGTACGCGAATCTGCCCTCTCCGGCCCGGGCCAGGGAGATGAGCAGTCCGGCATCGACATCCTCTCCCACGCCGATCGCGCTGAGCCGGTAGCCCTGGGCGTGCTTCTGGCGCGCGAGCTCCTCGACGCGCCATCCGCCGCCGGGCAGCAGGCCGTCAGAGACGAGGATGACGTGCCCCGCTCCTCCTCCCTCCGCGCGCCCGGCCTCCACCTGCAGGTAGCCCTCGTGGATGCCTGCGCCGATGTCATCGCCCCCGGCGGCAGCCAGACGGTCGATCCGGGAGAGCAGCTCCTCCCGGTTCGCCGCCGCGCCGCTGGCTCGGAGGACGCGGGTGCTCCCACCGGAGGTCACGACCGATAGGCGGTCGTCGGGCAGAAGCTGCGACACCAGGCTCTTCGCGACGATCCGGCAGAGGTCGATCTTCTCGGCGCTCTCCATCGAGTCCGAGAGATCGAGAACGAGGGCGATGTTGAGGCCGGTCTCGCCCGCGGGCAAAAACGACGGGGCGGCCACGTTGACGCGCGCCCAGACGGCTCCCCCCTCGGCCGGCAGCCGCACATGGGAGAGACGCGCCTCGAAATAGAGGCCCTGCGCGCCGTCGGGAAGGATCGGCTCCCCCGAGCGCTCCAGGAAGTAGTCGCTCGGATAGACTTCCTCGTGGTAGATCTCGCCCGAGCTCTCGTGGTGTCCGAAGACGGGATCGATGCCGGCATGGTGGTAGAGGGTGTAGCTGGGGGCGACGGTGAGAATCTGCCGCCGGCCGGGCACGCGGTAGGTCGCGTCCTTCCCCTTGAGCGGCGGATCGGTCTCGACGATCTCGCGCGGCGAGACATCGGGACCGTCGAACTGAAAGATGGCCTTCTTCTTCTCGCGCTGAGTCTCACAGGCCGCCAGCGCTCCGATCGCCGCGGCGAGAAGACCGCCGATGATGATGGTCGTGCGATGCATGACAGTCTCCCCGGGAATCTCCCGTCCGTTCAGCCGCCGAGCGCGTGCCTGCAGGGTTTCAACGGGCCTGGCCTCCGGCCAACAGGCCGAAGCGTCAGGCCGCCGGCTG
>JAFGKN010000269.1 GCA_016928605.1 Planctomycetota bacterium
GAGGCTCAGCCGCAGATCCTTCACGGGAAGCTCGGCATCACCCGGCACGCTCTCGAAGGCGAGGTAGCGCCCCTCCGCGAACGCGGGAAGCTCATCTCCGGAGCAGAAGCTCCTCGCCCCCTCCTTGAAGCGCCGCGTGAAGAAGTCGTTGAACGACCGGTAGTCCTCGTCCTCGAACTCGCTCGGATCGATGCCGAAGCGTTCTGTGAAGGAAGGGATCCATCGCCGGCTCCATCGCGTCGACTGGAGCCAGCCGAAGATCCGGCTCGGCACGCGGCGGGAGAGGACGCTCTCGGCCAGAAGCCTCCCCGCGCGGGTCTCGTAGAGCCAGCGCAGCGCGCGCTCTCCGCAGATCGGCTCTTCCTCTTCCCGCTCTCTCGCGCGGTTCCAGCAGCGGATCGGCGGGGCCGGCGGCATCGGACGACCTCGGGGGGACATCCTTGACTTTCTCGCGGTCTTCTCTTCTCGTAACCGTTCAGCGGCGCTGAGCGGATGGGTCCCTTGTACATGGAAATCCGGCTCCGCGCAACGCGAGTGGCGCCGCGGCGGCGCTGGCCTTGCCGGAGGATGGTGATGCAGACGCGGAGCGCGCAAGGAAACCGCCGGCCGCCGCCGTGACAGGGAGAGACGGCGCGTGGAGCAGCCTTCCAGGCAGATGGTCATCGGAGTCATGGGCTCGGGGAGCGAGGAGCACGCCGAGATCGCGGAGCCGCTGGGCGCGTGGCTCGCGGCCGAGGGCTTCCACCTGCTGACGGGAGGCGGCCGGGGGGCGATGGCGGCCGTCTGCCGCGGATTTTGCTCCGTGGAGGGGCGCCGAGGGATCTGCATCGGCATCCTGCCGGGCCTCATCGATGGAGCGAGGTACGGCGCTCCCGACGGCTACCCCAATCCCTGGGTCGAGGTGGCCGTGCGGACGCACCTGCCGCGGGGCGGCGCGGCGGGCGCGAGCGGGGAGAGCCGCAATCCCATCAACATCCTCAGCTCGCATCTCGTCGTGGCGCTGCCGGGTGGCAGCGGGACGGCCTCCGAGGTGCTGCTCGCCCGCCGCTACGGAACGCCGGCGATCCTCTACCTCGGACGTTCTGGAGCCATCGCGGGCATCGATCCGCGGCACTTTCCTCTGGCGGCGTCGCTCGAGGAGGTGCAGCGCTTCGTGAGAGACATCCGTTCAGCAGAGATCGGCCCGCCGGCGGAGAACCCGCGGCGAGGGATCGCGTCTCCGCGCGAGCGGAGCGACCCGCCCGGCGCCGCCGAGCGGCGATCCTGAAATCGCTGCGCCTGCGGAGGCGAGCCGCCGGCGAGCGATCCTCGACATCCTGGAGAAGGAGCGTGGACGAGCCCCAGCGACAGATCGACCTCTTCCGAGAGGTGCTCCGCACCCGGGATTACAGGGGCTACGAGGTGATCGTCGTCAGCAGCTCGACCGCGGACGAGGCTCTCCACCAGCAGGAGCTCCTCGAGCGGGCGCTGGGGCCGCTGCGGTCGCCGGCGCCCGAGCTCGGAGGCCGCGTGCTGGTGCTCTCGGTCGTCGATCCCACCGAGGGAGGCCAGCTGATCGGACAGGTCTACACCTGGAAGGAGGCCGCCCGCGCGGCCCGCCGCCAGGGGATCGATCTCGACCGCCTCCTCGAGGAGAGGAGGATCCGCGTCGCGGTCTACCACAACGGAGGCAAGGGGGAGAGGGCGAGCCCCCTCACGCAGGGGCTCGGCAACTCGAGAGGCGCCCAGCGGCTGGTCGGTGATCTCGAGACCGCCGACGGGCAGACGCTCGAGCAGGAGCTGCTCCTCTCGGTCGTCGTCCAGACGAGCGCGCTGGCCGTGACCTGCGAGCCCGGCAGCGTCGACACCTTCTGGACGAGCCAGCTCATGTTCAGCGACCGCCCGCCCGGCGAGCTCCCTCGCTCCGGTGCGCCGATAGAGAAGTACATCGTTGCGGCGGACCGCAGGCGCATCACCGCCAGGCAGCTCCACGACTTCGGGACCGCGCTCCTGGCTCCGGACGGCATCATCCGCCGATTCTTCGGCAACAAGCAGTTCGCGCGCTGCGGCCGGAGCGGCGAGTGGGAGATCATCGAGGAGCGCCGCGCGGAGTGGGACGTCCCCGGATACGACTTCGGCTTCGACTTCGGCTCGTACCGCGCGCGCGGAGATCTGCACCGAGCGATGGTGGAGTTCTACGACCGCCCTCATCTCTGGGAACAGGTCGAGCGCGAGGGCCGCATCGACAGCAGCCAGGCGCGCGACATCGATCCCCACTTCACGCAGCCGCTCGCGGCCCTCCTGGAGGGGATCGCTGAGCTCCGCGAGGTGCCCGCCTCGCTCCCGCCGCCGGCGGATCTCCGGCAACGCGCCGCGGGCGCTCCGGCCGCGGAGCGCGCGGCGATCCTCGACAGCGCGGTGGGCGCGCTGCGCTCGGCGCTTCCCTCGGCCTCCCGGACCGCTCTCGACCGCTGCTCTCCCCGGGGGGCGCGCGACGTCCTCGAGTTCTTCGTCCTCTACCGCGATCGCCCGTTCCTCGGCGATCCCTCCCGCGTCATCGGCTCGATCCGCTTCGGCGCCGGCAGCCTCTGGATCACCTTCCGCCGGCCGATCGACATCGCGAACGACAAGCTCGCCTTGCTCGCCGGCCTGACGGAGGCCGTGCCCGAGCTCGCGCCGGACAACAGCTTCGCGCGCCGCGCCCCGGACGCGGAGCGGATCCGCTGGGCCGACGATGGGCGCCGCCTGCGCGGCATCGGCGTCGAGGCCGCTGCGCGGTTCCGCGTCGGCGACCGCGAGTGCTCGCTCAACGGCGATGAGGTCTTCCGCGGCTGCGATGTGGCCGGCGTCTTCGTGAAGGGCTCGCTGATCCGCGGACGCACGCGGCTCCTGCCGGGGTCGCGCATCATCGATTCGGTGCTCAACCACGTCGAGGGGGAGATCCACGCCGAGTGCTGCTATCTCGAGGGAGTGACCGCCCGCCGGGTCTCGGCGC
>JAFGKN010000270.1 GCA_016928605.1 Planctomycetota bacterium
CCGAGGCCGCGCTCGATGCGTGGCGCGTGGGGCGCGGCCGCAGGGTGAGCCGCGAGGATCTCGCGGAGAGCGGCGCGGTCAGCCCGAGCTACCTCGGTAATTTCACCGACTTGGCGGCGGAGCTGGGAGGCGACGCGCGGCGCTTCATCGCCGCGCTGGAAGCGCGGAGCGACGAGCGCGCGAAGCGCTTCCGCCGAGACAAGCTGGAGGAGCTGCGGAGCTTCCTCGCCGAGCGAGGCTGCCTCGACGAGCGAGAGCCGATCGCCGAGGCGGAGATCGTCGAGAGAGTCGTCGCCGCGAGCGCGCAGCTCGCGGAGCCGGCCGGCATCGCCCCCGCGGATGTCCGCCGGCGCGTGCGGGAGATGCTTCACATCCTCGGAGCCTGACCGCCGGGCAGCTCCACCCGCCGCACGGCGAGAGCGTGCTGATGGGCCGGCGCCGGTCCTAGCGGATCTCGCACGTCGAGACGTCGCACGTCAGATCGTCCGGCGTCGGATCCTCGCCGCAGCCGTCAGGCGCCGGAGGAGGCGGCGGCGGTCCGCCGGCGAAGAGGTGGAGCAGCAGGTAGACGGCGTCGCTGACGTCGAGGATCCCCGTGTCGTCGGTGTCGGCCGCATCCTGGCAGGGCGGCGCCTCTCCTCCGAGGAAGAGATACCCCAGGACCCGGATCGCATCGCTCAGGTCCACGACCGAGCTGCCGTCGGCGTCGCCTCGCTGAAACGTGCTCCCCGCCGGCACGTCGATCAGCGTCACCCCCAGCTGTCCGGCGAGGTAAGCGCGGCGGCGCGTGACGTTCTGCATGAGGAGGGGCAGCTCCTCGGCCATCGTGCGCATCGGCCCCGCGTGGAGAGGCTCGAGGCTGTCCGGCCACTTGAGCTCATCGAGGAGGACGGTCGTCTGGATAGGATACACCAGCTCATCGATCCTCCGGAAGAGCGGCCCCTCCGCGAAGCGCGTGTTGAGGAGCCATCGGATGCGGTCGTAGTACTCCGCGCGGAAGCGGGGCACGTCAAGGAGCACGGTCCAGAGCCGGTTCCAGGTGTACCAGACGCCGGCGAAGGGATGAGACTCGGTGCCCATCAGGAGGTGATACGTGTCCCCGTAGTAGTAGCGCCATTCCCATTCGCCCCAGACGTGGTCGTTGTCCCACGGAATGATCCGCCACTTCCCATCCCCGTTCGTGTCCCGGTAGAAGTAGAAGTTGTGCTGGATGACGTCCCAGATGCACATGACGTTGGTCGCCGCCAGGTAGCGGATGAACTGATCGACGTCGAGATGGGTCTCGAGGTACTCCTCCATCTGGGAAGGGGGCGTGTCGTAGAGCCCGTGGATGAAGGCGATCAGGTCGTCGTAGGGCTCGTCCTCGCGGGTCTTCTTCTCGTACTGGCTCTGGTACGTGTACGAGCTTCCGTTGTACGTCATCCCGTCGAGCTTGCGGAGGCTGCCCACGACTCCCACCGACTTGTAGAGAGCGCCTTCGGGGTCGAGGCCTGCCTTCTGGAGGTAGAGCTCGTCGACCTGCTCCACGTCGATGAAGAGCCCCCAGAACTCTCCGTTGAGCTGCACCCGCACCATGCGAGTCTCGCTCGCGAAGACGCCCGCCTGCGCGTAGAGCCAGTACGCCAGCGGCTCCGTGATATAATCGTCGTCCATGGCCGCCGCGTTCAGGTTGAGGCGTCTCCGCGGGCCGGAAACGTGCCCGCTGAAGGGCTGGCCGCTCGTGAACTTCAGCTTCAGCGACTTCTTGCGGAAGAGCCGGGGGCGCCCGCCGCGGAACCGGAGCCCCACATCCCCGTAGACCTCTCCATCGTGGACGAGCACGGCGGGGAAGTACTCGTCGGTCCAGATATCGGCGTTGAGGCGGGCCCAGTCGTCGTCGCGGATGAAGATGTGGTAGACGGGGATCTCGGAAGAGACGTCGAACGTGTCCACCGGATAGCGCCGCATCGGGGTCCTGAACTCGCCTCCCGCGGCGTCTCTGGCGATGACGCCGTAGTCGACGATCGAGCCGGCGGGCGCCGCCGGGAGCAGCCCGCCGAAGAGACCGTCTCCCGCCGCCCCGTCGCCGGAGCGGCCGTCATCCTTGAGAACGATAGCGCGCGGGTCGCCTCCCGTGTCATAGAGGCCGATCACCTGCGTGAGATCCTCTCCCTCGACGATCGCCAGCAGCCTCGTCGGCTCTCCGGCGCGCGGCAGAGCCGGATCGAGGTAGAAGCTGCTGACGAGAGGAGGGAGCCGGTCCGAGCGAACGGAGTTGACCTGCCCCGGTGTTCCCTCCAGGCCCCGCAGGTTGGTCCGCGCGAGGAGACCGCTGCCGGAGAGACGGTTGATCAGGCTCGAGCTCCCCCCTAGAGACTTGGCCCAGAACGAGAGCACGTAGACCTGCCCCGCCACCAGAGCGTCGACGGTGCGATTCACGCTCGTGTCCGAGCTGCTCCCCGGGCCCGTGGCCACGATGCGGAGCGATCGGGATCCGCCGTACGATTCCTCCGAGGTCACGAAGCTGCCGGCATGCGTTCCGGTCATGTTCCAGCCCGAGACGTCGCCCTCGAAGTCGCCGGCCGGAAAGAGATTCTCCGTCCCCCCCTGCTCCGTGATCGAGAGATCGTCGACCAGGCACTCGCCGGCCCCCTCGAGGTATAGATAGAGGCGGCTCGACGTGGCGCTCCCCTCGACGGAGACACGAACCCAGGGGGCCGCGTTCGCGCTGGGGAGCCAGTTGCGGGGGGTGCTGTTGTCCAGCCGGGGATTGACGCACTCGAGGGAGTGCCCGCCGCCGTCCGCCTCGGAGGGCCAGGGGTACTCGTCGAGGTAGACCAAGTCGTCGACCTCCCGGCCGCGGTCGTCCGAGAGGGCAAGCCGCTCCCCTCCGTTCGACAAAGCGCCCTCGTAATCGCCGAGGACCAGCCCCTCGCCCAGGCCGTACCTCGCGCGGATGCGCGCCGCGTCGCGCGCGATGACCAGGAAGCCGCCTCCGCCGATGGTCGAGCCCGCCGGGAAGACGAACTCGACGCCGTCGCTGAAGCTCCAGCCACCGAGGCTCACGGGCTCATCAGCCGTGTTGTGCAGCTCGATGAACTCGTCTTCCTTGAGGCCGCTCGCAGGGTGGTAATGGATCTCGTCGATGACCACCGCGGCCGAAAGGCCGGCGGCCGCGATGGTCACCCCCAGGCCCGCTGCAAGAAGAACAGTGAGACGGATTCTCCGGGGCCACATCATGGCTCGCAGTTCACGGGATTGTAGACGCAGTCCGCGTTGATGTACTGATCCGGCGTCGGATCCGGTCCGCAGGGCAGCGCCGGTCCCGGATCGGGCGGCGGCGGGCCCCCGAGGTAAAGCCAGCTGAGGAGATTGATGGCCCCGGTGATGTTGAGCTCTCCATCGTCGTTGGCGTCGGCGGCGTCGAAACAGGGCGGCGCGGGGCCTCCGAGGTAGAGGTAGCCCAGCTTGTAGATCGCGTCGCTGAGGTTGATATCGCCGTCGTTGTTGGCGTCTCCTCGGAGGAAGACCGGATCCGTGGGCCCCTCCTCGCCGTAGATCAGCTCCACCAGGTCCATGCAGACCTGGTGGGTTCCCATCACGCCGATGCGGAAGTCCGAGGTCCCCTGCTGGAAGCTGCGGAAGCCCGCGTCCGCGATGGTCCACTCGAGGGTCACCCATTCGCCGGTTCCGTCCAGGATGTGGGTCTCCTGTTCCTCCTGCGGGAAGAAGGTGTTGTCGATATCCGCAGGGCCGGTCGACGCACTGTTCGTGTACTGGACGAACAGGCCCACTCCGGCGAGCGACGCATCATCGTACACGGTCGCTCGCAGGCGGAAGTCCGTCTGCGCCTTCATGGCGGGGTCGGTGACGACGAAGTAGAAGAGGAGGTCGGGATCGTCGTTGTCCAGGTTCGAGAGGTTGGTGCGGGAGTCGCGGAGGTCCCCCGCCGGACCGCACTCTGCGGCCTCGTTTTCCCCGTCGCCGCCGTCCTGGCGCTGGCTGTTCGCGAGCCCGTCCTCCAGGTCGAACTCGCCGAGGTCGACGCTGACCTTCGTCCCCGGATCGACGAAGTAGACCGTGACCTCGCAGCTGGTCGGGATCTCCGTCTCGCCGATGACCGCGACGACCTCGTAGACGTGAGTCCCCTCCTCCACATCCTCGTCGAGGAAGGACGTCGCATCGCCTTCGAGCTCCTCGATCAGGAGATCATCCCGCAGAATCCTCAGCTCGTCGTAAGCTGCTCCGTTCTGCCACGTGAGCTCGACACCGGCCGCCACCTTCCGGCAGGCGAGGTCGGTGACGAACGGCATGTAGACCAGCTCGACGCGGTCGAGGCAGATCCTCGCGCCCGCTCCGACGCCGATGCGGAAGTCGGAAGACCCCTGCTGGAAGCTCCGGAAACCCGCGTTCTCGATCTTCCAGGTCAGCTCGACCCATCCGTCCGTGCCTTCGAGGGTGACGGCCGGCGGGTTCTCGAGGGGATAGAAGGTGTTCGGGAAATCCTGCGCGCTCGTGGCCTGTGCGTTGGTGTACTGGAGATTCAGGATGGTCCCCCCGAGCATCATGTCGTCGTAGACGGTGGCCTTCAGGACAAAGCTCTCCTGCGCCTTCATGTCGGGGTCGGTCACGTTGAAGTAAAAGAAACCGTCGGGGTCATCGGGCGTCGGATCGCTGCCGGCCCAGTTGGAGCGGACCTCGCGCTCCTCGCCGACGGGCCCGCAGATGACGAACTCGTTCTCGCCGTCGGAAGGATCCTGTCGCTGGCTGTTGACCATCCCGTCCTCGGTGTCGATGTCTCCGAGGTCGACGCTGACGCTCGCTCCCGGCGCCAGGATCACGTAGCGCACCTCGCAGCTCGGCCCCGCCTCGAGCCCGGGAGCCTCCGCGATGACCTGGTACGTGTGGGTGCCCTCCGCGATCCCCTCGTCGAGGTACGATGTCGCGTCGCCGGCCAGCTCGGCGAGCACCGCGGCGTCGCGCCAGATCGTCAGGGCGTCGTAGTCGCTGTTGTTCTGCCAGCTGAGCTCGACGTCGGCGCCTCTCCGGACGCAGGTCAGGGAGGACGGAGGCAGGGGCTCGTCGCCCACTCTCTCGACTGAGGGCAGCGCGATCAGGATCGCGTCCTCGCCGTCGTCGCCGACGCAGCGCCAGGAGATGTGGCCCTCATCCGTGTCGGTGTCCCGGAACGTCGGCCCGGTGATGAGCTGCCACTCGCTCGTGGCGACGACGCCTCCCATGCCTCCGGGCTCGCGCCCGAGGTAGGTGCCAGCGCGGAAGAGCGGGAAGCCGAAATTGAAGCTCTGGTCCGTCTCGTCGAAGTTGCCGGTCTTCACGTAAAACTCGCCGCGGTAGTCGACGTTGGGAATCAGGTCGAACCGCCCGTTGTCATCGTCGAAGCCCTGGTCGCCTCCGAACACGTTGACCCGCAGGAGCACGGCGTTCGTGGCCGGGCTGCCGGGGAAGATCTCATCCTCGAAGAGAGGCACGATCTCGAGATCGATCGACCCGCCCACCGCGAACGCGCGCCAGGAGTCGGGGACTCCCTGCGGGGAATTGACCACCCCCGTGCCAAGCGGCAGGTTGAGGCCCGCATTCCCCTGGAACTCGGGGTTCGGGACGATGTTCTGCGCCCTGAGGGAGGAAACGAAGAGCGCCAGGAGGGCGAGAGCCAAAAGACGGGTCAGAAAAGCATCTCGGGCAACCATGGGAACCTCCCTTTGAGGAGCGCGCCTCTCTGTTCGAAGGCCAAACACCTCGTTTGATCATCCGGCGCGGGAGGAGCGAGGTCAACGAGAATGTGGGGCTTCTCCTGCTCACGACGTCTGCCGGCCCCTCCGCCTAGGGCCGCGATGAGCGCCGTCCGGGAGATTGCGCTCTCGTCGAGGCGTCGGGCTCGTCTCGTGTCCCCCCTTCGCCCCCCGGAGCCAGCGCTCCGGGCGACGCGGCCGGATCACGGCTCGTAGTGGGCCGTGATCTCGATCCGGCCGCCGCCGCCCGGCGCGAGGTCGCGAGCCGGGAGGGTCACGTCCTCTCCGCGCACCTGCTCCGCAGCGAGCGCGCGGCCGCTCACGAGGACCCGCGACGGGAGCAGCGATCGAGGATGCCGCAGGCGCAGCCGGATCCGCTCGGGGAGCGTGTGGAAGTCGGCGCGCAGATCGGCGCGGATGCGTCCGGCGCCGACCTCGGAGACGATCTCCAGGTCGAGCCGGCCGAAGCAGGTGACGGCTCGCTCCACCGAGATCGTCCGGCCCTCCTCGAGCCACGCGCGCGGCGCGCCCCGCGCCAGCCATAGCTCCTGCCCCTCCTCCGAGACGAGGAGCTGCCGCAGCCAGATGATGAACCGCGCCTCGTCGGATGTCTTGTAGACCGGTCCGCCTGCCACGCCGAAGCGGCGCGCCCACTCGGCGAAGCAGTGGACATCGGGGTAGATGCTGAGCGCATACGTGTTCCAGAAGGCGCGCAGCGCGGCCGGGATCTCGTCGCGCGCGAGGTAGACCGGCGTCATGTCGAGGAGGCACGGCTGGAGCGTCACGCCCCCCTTCTCGAACCAGGTCGTCTCGTAGTCCGACACGTTGAAGCCCGACTGCCAGGAGAAGAAGATGTTGTCCTCCAGGTCGTCGAGCATCCAGGTGATCAGCGGGTCGTGCGGCGCGACGCCCTCGGCGGTCGCGAGGTGGAGCGCGCAGTAGAGCGCCTCGCGGATCCAGCCCTCGGTGAGATGCCTCCACTGGTTGACGCGCGAGGGGACGTAGGGGATGGCGTTTCCGTCGCGCAGGACGACCAGCGCCGCCCGCGTGGCCGCCTCGCGCGCCGCGCGCTCGATGTCGGCGCGGTAGAGCTCCGCTTCCCCCGCGATGCGCTCCGCCTCGGGGTGCGAGAACGCCGCGAGCGCCTCGGCGGTCCGCTTCATCCCGAGGTGGAAGTAGCCGTTCGTCGCCAGCCAGTACTGGTACTCGACGACGTCCTCGAGCGACGAGGCGGGCGCGAGGCCGTGCACCGGCGATCGCGGCGCACCCGGCGGCCCGCAGGTCGACCGCCGCTCGGCGATGAGGAAGTCGCACCCCTTGACGAGCTGCGGCGCGACCCTCTCGAAGTAGCTACGGTCGCGGCTCAGGAGGCAGTGCTCGGCGACGCCCCAGAGCACGAAGCCGTGGTTCATCGCGTACTCGCCGTGCGTGTAGGGACCGGCGCCGTGAAACACGCCCTCCTTCGTCGAGAAGCGCCCCTTGAGCGGCTCGCTCCCCTGGTAGCGGAGCATCGGCTCGAGGAAGCGCTCCGCCTCGCGGTGCTCGCCGCGGAGGTCCATCTCGCGGGCGATCATCACCGTCTCGTTGGCGAAGACGCGGTACTGCACGGTGGCCACGCCCTGGTTGTAGAGCCCCGTCTCCGGCTCGCGGTCGGTGGTGATGAGAACGTGCCAGAGATGCGCGTCGAAGAAGCTGTTGAGCGCCGGATCCGGCACGGCGATCCGCATGCCGCTCGCGAACCTCTCGCGCCAGTAGGCGATCACGCGCTCGCGCTCCCCTCCGAAGCCGATCGCCCGCAGCCGCTCCATCTCGGCGGGGTCGAGGA